>JAGHYK010000010.1 GCA_017743695.1 Chloroflexota bacterium | reverse complement strand
GCTGCGCTCGCAATGACAGGAGACAGAGGTTTTTTCATGGCTTTCGGGCGACTCGATGCGAATTTCTTGAACGAATGATACAGTACTTCTGCATACCCTCTATCGTCGCTATTCAGGTATAATCCTGTTATCCACATTCTAACTGGAGGTGCGTGATGATGAATCCTGTGCTTGCAACCGTTCTGGAAGTTTTGGGTATTCTGATGCGTTTTGTCGGCCTGATCGTTTTGGGGTTAGGAACGGGTTGGATGGCGGCCGATGCCTATCGTAAGGGGGTGTGGCAGCTTCAAATTGCCGCCGTTTTGGGGTTTTTCGCCCTGGTCGCAGTGTTCGTGCGCTTTGCGACAGCTGGCGCGCTGGGTGCGTTTGCGCTGGGAAGCGGGATCGGCGTGCTGGTGTGGGGATTGCGAGCCAGAGGAGAAACGCAAGAAGATACACCCCAGGGATAGAATAAAAAAGGCAGGGAGATTCCCTGCCTTTGCCTTGTCTGTTCTGCTCCAAATCCCGTTCAACGAGCTTTGACTTGAATGGTCTTCGGGCGCAGCGAAGCGGCCTTCGGCAGACGCAGGATGAGCACGCCATTGCTCAAGGTCGCTTCGACGGCATCCGCGTCCAACGGCGCCGGCAGGCGCAAGACGCGCTGGAAGGAGCCAGCAGGTAGTTCGCAGAGGAGATATTCCTGCTCTTCCTTCGGGTAATGCCCTTCGATCACGACTGTATCGTCCACCACCTGGATTTTCAGGTCTTCTGCTTTGACGCCCGGAACGAACGCGGTCAGCACATAGGCCTCGCCATCATCCCGAACATTGACAGCCAGAGAGCGCTCAGCCTGCTCTCGCCATTCAGCCCAACGTCGCCCGCGCGGGGGAAAGGTACGCACGTAGATGGTCATAGGAATCCTCCTGGAAGTGTGAATCTCTTGACATCTGAAATGATCGTACCTTGAGAATGTCAAAAAATGGATAGAGGAGGATTAGCGTTGTATATGCGGATACAGACCGCGGACGGCAGACCGCGGACGGCGGTTGGACGATGGACGGTAGACCGCGGACGATGGAGGATAACCACGGATGGCGGAGGACGGAATGGACGATGGAGGGTGGACCGTGGACGATGGAGGATAACCGCGAATGACGGAGGAGGACATCAGACCACATCGGGCGGTGGAATGCAAGGCAGGCTTGCCAGCCTGCTATTCGAGCCTGCCGGGGTAGATGGCGAGGGATATGCAAGTCTATCTGCGCTCTCCATTACACCCCTGCGTTCTGCTGCTTACGGGCGCTCACCCTCCCGATTATCCACCAACGGAGGAAGAGAGGCGGAAGGCTGAGGAGGGAAATTCCAGCCAGACCCCACTTGATAGCAGCGGCGAGGGAGGCAAGAAAGATCAGCGAGGGGGAAAGGGAATCAGTCAGGGCAAGCATCCATAGATGGAGAAAGTTTTCCACGTAATCCATCGCAGCAGCCATGAACGGCAGCATGAAGAGAAACAAGACCCAGAAGGAGGGGGCGCGGCCAGGGATGGCACTCAGAAGGGCAATCCAGGCACCGAGGGCACAGGCATAGGCAAGCGGGTAGAAAAAGTCCGGCGCCAGACTGAGCAGATAGGCCTGCCTTCCCGACGCTCCCCAGGCGTTCAGCACGGCCTCCATGCGCGACGGGGTGAAGGCCAGTTGCAATGCCACGACGGAAGGCGCAGAAGGTGGAAGTGCTCGCATGATCTGGATCAGGCTGATGAAAAGCATCGCCGCCAGGAGCGTCCAGACCAACGCAGAACGAAGCGTAGCAAGGGAAGCATAGAGACGATAGATCATGGGAACCTCGCCTGGGAACGGGAAAATTTGAGCGGGAGGAGACTGAGTTCAGGAACGCGCATCAGCCACAGGAGCAGGAGATAGACCAGGCTGCCCAAAAGGACACCGCCCAGGGCGGGCAGCGCGGCCGGGGTCGCAGGGGAGAGCGTGCGTAGCGTCCCAAGCAGCACCACGCTCATCAGCAGGGTCGCGCCCAGGGCCTGCAGCAGGCCGCGGGCGAGTCGTCTTCCTTCCATCCCCTGAAGACGTTTACGCATCAGCCAGAACAAAGCACCTGCTTCCAGGGTGGTAGCCAGCGAGTTCGCCAGCGCCAGGCCTCCATGGGGCATCCATCCCCAAATGCTAAAAAGGCGCGCCAGGAGCAGGCTGAAAAGGATGTTCAGGCTCATGGCCAGGAAACCCACCTGGACCGGTGTGCGAGTATCTTGCATGGCATAGAAGGCGCGCGCCAGCACCTCCAGAACAGCATGAGCCGGCAGGCCCAGGGCATACCAGAGCAAGGCCCAGGCCACCAGCTCCGTGGAGCGAGTGGTGAACTGGCCGCGCTGGTAGAGGAAGGCGATGATCGGGAAACGGAGCAGGATCAGGCCGGCCGCCGCCGGCAGTGCCAGGAACAGTACGGCACGCAAGGCCTGAACGAGGGCGGCCCGCAGTTCGGTCAATTTGCCCAGGGCATAATGGGCTGAGAGCGTGGGCAGGATGACCGTGGCCACAGATTGGGCAATGGCGATTTCGGCCATGAGCATCAGGGCAAACGCATATTCGATCCCGCTCACACTGCCTTCAGCCATGCGCGAGGCCAGCCAGATGTTGACCCAGAAGTTGACCTGCACAATCGCCACGCCAAACAGACGCGGCGCCATCAGGCGCGCCACCTGGAGCACCATCGGCTGCCCAAGCCCCAGGGTGAGACGATACTTCCCCTCCGGCGGCGCAGGCAGGCGCATCAGGGAGGGAAGCTGCACCAGAAGATGGCCGGCTGCGCCTATCACCACGCCCCAGGCGAGTCCCCGAATCCCCATCCGTGGGCTGAGCACAAGGACGCCAAAGATCATGCCAAGCTGATACAGCGCCGGGGTGATGGCCGGGATAAAGAAGACATGATGAGCATTCAGGATCCCCATCACCAGGCCGCTCAGGCCAAAAAGCACTGCCGAGAGGAGCTGAATGCGCAGCAGGAGCACCGTCCGTTCAAACTGAGAGGCATCGGCATAGAACCCCGGCGCCAGCGCGTAGCGCACCAGCCACGGGGCAAAGAGTCCTGCCAGGAACGCCAGCAAGGTGAGCAGTAGCAAGACCCAGCTGGCAATGGAGGCTGCCAGCTCCCAGGCCTCTTTGCGCTTCTCCTGAGCGAGCAAAGCGGTAAAGGTAGGAATGAAGGCCGAACCCAATGCGCCGCCGGCGACCAGATTGAAGAGCGTCTCAGAGACCCGATTGGCGGCGACGAAGGCATCCAGGGCGGCGCTGGCGCCAAATGCCCGCGCTACCAGGATGCGCCGTGCCAGGCCGATCAGTTGGGCCAGCAAGAAGGCCAGCATCACCCCGGCCGCCGAACGAGCAAGCTGTCCTTTCGTCTGGCGCATGGCGTGTTATGAACCCTGGCTATGCGGCGAAAGTGGGCGGTCTTTCAACCAGGTGTCGAACCATTGACGGATCTGTTCCAGGCGCACCACGCGGCGATCCGTACGCCCCGTGCGCGAGAGGCCGTGAAATTCATCCGGGAAGCGCACAAAACGCGTGGGGACGCCAAGTCGCTTCAAGGCCACGAACACCTGCTCGCCCTGTTCAATCGGACAGCGCAGATCGTTCTCATAATGAACCACCAGGGTCGGGGTGCGCACATTGCCGACGTATTTGATCGGGGAAAGGTCCCACCATTTCTGAAAATCCTGGAAGGGCGGGCCGGCCTGGACCTCGTACTCAAAAGTCCAGTTGAAATCGCTTGAACCCCATTCGCTGATGAAGTTGCTCACACACCGCTCGACGACGGCAGCGGCGAAGCGCGAGGTGTGACCGATGATCCAGAGGGTCATGTAGCCGCCATAGGAGCCGCCGGCGACGCCCATCCGTTGGGAGTCTATATAGGGTTGCCGTTCCATGTAGTCGGCCCAGGCCATCAGATCAGCGTAATCCGCAGTGCCCCAGGCGCCCCAGATGGCTCTGGCATGAGCCTCCCCATAGCCGCGCCCGCCGCGCGGGTTGCAGAAGTAGACCACGTAACCGTGCGCGGCCAGGTAGTAAAACTCGTGCATGAAAAATTTGCCATACTGTGTGAGCGGCCCGCCATGAATGTACAGGATCGAGGGATATTTACGCTGCGGATCGAAATCGGGAGGCTTCATGATCCAGCCCTGCAAATCATTGCCATCCGCGCCTTTAAACCAGACCTCTTCCACCGGGCTGAGTTGAACCCTATCCAGCAGGTCGCGATTAATGCGCGTGCGGTGACGAATGACCTGCCCGTCCATATCGCGCACATAGACCTGGGCCGGATCATCCATGCGCCCGTAGAAATAGGCCAGGCGGCGCTGCTCACGGTCAAAGGTGAAAGCTCCGACCACGCCGCCTTCACCGATCACCTCTTGCAGATCATCGCCCCGGCGCGAGATGGCGTAGAGGAGAGAGCTACCATGGCGAACAGCCTGGAAGTAGAGACGTTCGCCATCGTTGGACCAGACGGGAGGCATTGCTTCCGGCTGCCCGACATCGTTGATTGTCCAGGGGGAAACATGGACATCATACCTGGCGGTCAGGTTCTGGGCCGGTGCGGAGCCATCCAGCGGGACAATCCAGAGGGAATCGTTCTTCCAGCCTTCCCCTTCGCCTTCACGACCGATGTAGGCAATCCAGCGGCCATCGGGGGAGAAAGCCGGCAGGGATTTGGGGCCGGGTGGGGTGGGAATGCGCCGCATTTCGCCGCCAGCCGCAGGGATGACAAAGAGATCATCCGCCTCCGGGCGCAGATCCGGGTCCTCGGCGCGGTTGGAGATGAAGGCGATCCAGCGGCCATCGGGGGAAAAACTCGGATCGCGCTCATCGTGGATCGGGCCATCGGTCAAAGGGTGAGCGCGGCCACTGCGAGCATCCATCAGCCAGATGTGCGTGCGTTCGTGGGGAAGATAGCCATAGCCATCCAGCTTGTAGAAGACGCGTTCGTAAATGCGCACAACGACACCCAGTTTCTTCTTCTGCTCGTCTTTTTCGCGCTCCAGCACTTCCGCGTCAGTGCGGCGGAAGGTGCAAAGCAGGAAACGGCCATCCGGCGACCAGGAAAGCTGACCGATCTCTCCTTGCAATGATGTGAGGGGCTGCGCTTCGCCTCCTTCCAGGGAGATCAGGTAGACCTGGGGTGGCTTTCCCGCATCCTCGCGATTGGAAAGGAAGGCGATCTGGCGACCATCCGGCGACCAGCGCGGCGAGAAATCTTTGTGCTTTCCGTGGGTAAAACGTCGCGGTGCGCCTTTTTCAGCGTCTACCAGCCACAGGTTGGAATATTTTTTCTCGGTTTTGCGATCCACCCATTCCAGGCTGTAGACGATGAACTTTCCATCGGGCGAAAGGCGCACATCCTTCAGGATTTGCAGGGCATAAAGGTCTTCTGCCGTGATGGGACGAGTTTTGAGGGGCATGGGAAACTCCTTATCAGCATCCATCAAGGGGTACAGAAAGAAGTTCGCACAAATTCCTGTGTCTGTGGTGAAATCTCCGGGAGGGAGGAAAGACGCTGGCAGACCTGCTGCATTACCCAGGGATCGGCGTTCTTCATTTTGTCTTTTATATCCAGCAGCCGGGCAAGATTGCCGCGTTGGGCATACGCTTGCAAAAAGGGCATCCATTCGATGGGATCTTCCGCCTGCAATCCCTGATCAAAAGCCTGTTCCCCGAGCTGAATGACCTTCTCCCAATCCCCGCGTTGGCGCGCCAGATCGGCCTTTTCGTAGAAAAAGCACCAGCCATGGGGCGGTTCAGGGCCAAAAATCGTGGGGGAGGGCATGTGAGCAGGGCCATCCAGAATAACCCGTTCCGGGCGAGAGAAGGGAGCAATCACTATAATCCCGCTTGGTTCACTCGCCGAAAGTTCCAGTTGGCTGCCATTCAGAAGATGAACACACGAATTCGCAGAGGGCCTTGACAGAACAAGCAGAGTTTGAGCGTTGGGGTACACGATGATTTTTTTGCGGTTATAGGTTTGTGACTGGCCAGCCAATATACGGTTTCTCACCCCGTTATCCGTGAATATCCATGCATACAGAGAGGGTCGCATACCTCCTTTGTTGGATGATGGAGATGGACGGTAAATCAGATTGGCGGGTCCCCAGACAAAATAATCCTCTTGAATATTCCCCATTGGATAATTCGCTACCAGAGTTGTTCCCTCTTGAAAGTTTGGAACGCGCCAGCTAACCTGCCACCAAAATTCTCTCGCATCTTTCGTATAAAGATAAGCGAGAGTTGCATTCCCGTAATGAGTAAAAACAGAAATTGCTATTAAGGCAGAAAGAATTGTCCAGCGAAGCCATTGCTGAGAGAAATGAGTTACGGCTGCGGCAACGAGTATGCCTACCCCTGTTGCGCTGGCAAGCGCATAGCGAGAAAAGTTTACGAAATCTACTTCTCTGTTCACCATAATGACCGGTAGCAAGCCGGCCAGTATCATGCCTCCTCCAACCGTAAGTATCTCCTTTTCCCAGTTTGGAGATTTGCTTTCTTCGGAAAAGTTCCCTACCCAATAGGAGAAGAAACGCCAGAGCACAAACAGTACCAGCGACGAAGCTCCAAGTGCAATCAGAACGTGTTCCAGCCGTAAGAGAGGATATAATCTGGAAAAAGGGACTCCCCAGGCAAGGAAAAGGACGTCTAAGGTCTCAGTCGCCAGTTTGGAGAGCCAACGCAGAGGTAGCATCAAGGGAGATTGCAGAACACCTCCGAGCTGGTAGAAGATATTTGTAGCTTTCCGTTCGCTGGAGAAAAAGAAAACGCGCCACAATAAAAAAGCAAATGGAATAAAGGCGTGGGGAAGATAACGTTTGCCTGCGGATATTAATTTTTCTTTCCATGCATCAGAATTCCAAAGAAAGGGGAGGAGTAAACTGATTGCGCGCAAATATTCAAAACCAATGAAATATTCTACCAGGCCAAGATACAACCATCCAAAGAGAGCTGCAAGGACTATGAGGAGTATGCGCCTTCCCACCCAACTTTCCAGCGAGGCTCTCACACTGAGCGCAATCGAGAACATGGCAGCCGCCAGACTCACCATTTGGGATTGATAGTCAATGCCATTGAGCTGGGAAAGGAATCCCGGATAGATGAGGAAGAGCAAGGAGGCCAGAAACGTCTCAAAGCGCTGGCGTGGCCAGAGCATACGTAGTAACCAGAGAAAACAGAAGGCAGAAATCACCCGCCAGGCATAGGCGCTGAGGTTGTAATAAAGCGGATTGTCGCCAAAGAGAATATAGGCAGGGATCATCACCAGGGCGCGCGCCGGACGATCTACGCTGAAAATGTCAATGAAGGCAAGTGGCCCATAGGCTTTGGCGGCATACATCAAGTACCAGTCATCGTACAGGTATCCGATCTGACGAATGAATGGCAAATAAACCACTGCAGAAATCAGGATCAGACCCACAAGGAGGGCAAACATTTCGTGCTTTACAATCCACTTGCGCATCTTTAACCTCCAAAAGCTTTGAAAGAGTAACCGCTCAGCCATATCATTGTGAGCTTCCTGGCGAAACAATCTCCCATTTATCAGGCCAGCTTGAACATTTTAGGATTACTTCACTGCAAAGAACGCTCCTTGCAATGACATGTACAAAAGTTTTGAGGAAAGTCTGAATAGTTGCTCGAGAGATTTTAACGCAGCCGAGATCCATTCAAGCTTTGCAGGGCATAAAGGTCTTCTGCCGTGATGGGACGAGTTTTGAGGGGCATGGGAAACTCCTTAGCGAAGATAGGAAGGGGTAAGCAGAGGCCGATGAAGCTCGATATACATCGTGCGAACGGCATTTTCGAGCACGTCCTTCAGGCGCAGGCGCTCCAGATACGGCGAATTGAGGGGATTGAAGGCAATCGGTTCGCCGATGCGCACAATGCGGCGAACACCACTCACCGCAAAGGGATAAAATTTCAGGCTTTTGCGAGAACGCTCATAGAACATCTCCCCTAAGCGGGTGAAACCCTTATAAAAAGGGGAGATTCGGGTCAGGGGATCAGGGGATTGAGCCGGGTCTTCCGGAAAGATCAGCAGACAATGCCCTTGTTCCAGGTGTCGCAGGCTGGTTTCAAAAGCCAGGAACAAGCGCTGCGGATCGTGATAGACAGGAATGCAGCCAAAGGAGCGCAGCAAAGGAACGGTGAGGCGCGAGAGTAGACGAGAAAAGGCCATGCTGAAAGGGGGTGGAATGTGTAATTGACGCTCTGTGAAATCCTGGTTGAGATAGGCAGCGGCTTTTGTTTCATCCACCATGTCGGCAATGATCCAGGGATACAGACGCAGGGGGATGGAAGAAACCGCAGCAATAGGCCCCAGGGCATCCAAATGGTTACCAATGAAGACCGCCGGGCCCCGTTCGGGCAGGTTTTCCCATCCTTGTAGTTCACCACCCCAAATCAAGATGTCCAGCAGGCGCACCAGGAAGCGATAAAGGCGATCAGAGATGGGGCGTCCCCAGGTGCCTGCCAGGCCGATCAAGCCAAGCCAGGATGAGGAGGGAAGGAGAGAGTCAACAGGAAGGGTGAGCATACGGATGATGGACAGTGGACGGTAGACGATGGACGGTAGATGGACATCTGTAGTATCTGTGAGAATCCGTGTACTTCCCGATATTGGTCACAGGAGATTGCTTCGCTACGCTTGCAATGACAGAAGACAGAATTCTTCATCTCCTGGTAGCCAGCCTCCCTTGTGTAAACGGGGTTGGGGGGAATTGTGCATCTCTTCGCGAATTTCCTGAGCGAAGGGTACAGTATCGGAAGAGAGACACAGCTAATTTACGGATAGCAATTGCTCTCTGTATACTCATAAATTACCCACTTCCCCACAGTATCACCGATGGCTTCTGTCTCGCCGATGGGCTGGTAGTGACATTGCAAGTAAATTATCCTTTCGCGTATAGCATCGGTTTGTATGGGGAATTGATAAATGGGGGTTTCAGGGTTTCTGGTGTCAATGAGCCATTTAGGATGCATTCGAATTACAGAATCCAGAAATTCTATAATCATTTGCTCATTTACATATCCTCGAGTATAAAGCGGGTATTGATAGACAAAACGAGTTGGGCTTACTCGACGTGAAAAATAATTGACCGAGGTCTCTGCTCCCCATAGTAAGATCCTGTCTTCGGGACTGGTATTTGATTGTATCTTGCTTACAATATAAGCCTGTTTGTTTATCAACCCCCGGAATGACAGGATGGTGTTTATGTACTGATCATACGATGCCCATAGAATCACTGCGACAACACCTGCAATCAAAAGGTATCTTGCAAGATGTGAAATATCATCAAACAGGTGGGATGAGAAAATAACCCAAAATGTTACTCCTGCAAAAATAGATAACACAGGGAGCACAGTCATATAGTAGTGGGCGTATGTTCTGCCAGAAAGGCTGATCAGAATGAACTCGATGGGTAAATCCACCAATCCTATCGCCAACAGAGGTAACCAACCACGGATAATATCTCTCTTGAAGTAGATCAATGAGAGCCCAAGCAAGTACCCAACTCCAGCAAACTGTAACAACCCCGCTGTGGCAAGCGGTATTATCCCTTTAGTGAAAGGTCTTAGACGTACCCAAAAACCACTCATTGAAGCTGAGTACACAAAATTAAACTTAAAAGCAGCATCCCAAAACTCTGAAAGGCCGCCTTTTAAACCAAAAAAAACGAGCCATCCTACACAAATTGCCAAAGCCCCCATGAAGAAGAAAAAAAGTTCAACGATCATTTTCCTGAGCTGGTGCGATTTCATCCGATACACGATCAAGACTAAGACGATAGAGAGCCAGATCCCAATAGCTGTCTGCTTGGTAAAAAAAGCCACACCACCTGTTAAGCCTGTCAGGAGCCAATGCCAGAAAGGTATACGCGATTCGTCATCAATGGCTCTCTCAGTCAGCCATAATGCAGCGAACTGGAGAGGGAGGGTGTACTCAGTAGTAAGATTTCCCGCCTGAATCACAAAGACAAGCGTCACTAACCATAGCACTGTGCCAAGAATTGCAGAGGCAGCACCCATTGCCTTCCGAATGAGAGTAAGTCCAACAAATGCCGCAAAAGACAGACTTAAGAATTCAAGCAGCCAGACACCCCATCGTGATCCGTTTGCAATAGCAAGCCCCAATGCATCAATGTAGAAAATCACAGGGGGTTTATGATCCCATACATCTCGATAGGGCAGCTCCCCGTTCAGAATTCGCCATCCCACATATAGAAATACTCCTGAATCACGAGAAGCATAGTAGATGCTCATCGGGCTTATCGGGAGCAAAACATATAATGCTCCAACAATCGCCAGCACTTTATCCCAGGTTCG
This sequence comes from Chloroflexota bacterium, assembly GCA_017743695.1. Classification (GTDB taxonomy): domain Bacteria; phylum Chloroflexota; class Anaerolineae; order Anaerolineales; family Villigracilaceae; genus 630D-37. The sequence continues at coordinate 18,332 of JAGHYK010000010.1, read as the reverse complement.
GTTGATGATGTTTTGTAACAATCTCATAATCCCTCATTCTTCAAGAATGAATTCACTGCAAAAAAAGTGATCTTGTTTTTGTAACGGATTGGTAACTACTGCCGCGTTAGGTTAAATTTTGCGTCCTGTAGACTCTTTGTTCGTGCTCCGCCAAAACGGTTTTGAGGTAGGTCTGAATAGTTACGGCAGATTGAATTATACATCGGCTTCCGAAAATTCAATTTTCGGAGCATCCGAGGGGTGTATCTTTCCTTCAGGAAACTTGAGAACAAAAGTAATTTCCTCCCCACTCCTCATCCCTGTCATTCCGAGCCGCCAAAGGCGGAGAAGCAATCCCCTCGACGGCCATAAGATTGCTTCGCTACGCTCGCAATGACAGAAGGCAGAGGGTTCTTCATTGCCTGGTAGCCAGACCCCTGCCCAGCAAACAGGGTTGGGACCCCATGCCCCGTAAACGGGGTGAGGAGGAAAGATCATGGTTCATGGAGGGCGCGCTGGAGGTCTGCAAAGGAGGTCATCCAGGAGATGCGGTTGAGGAAATCGGCCAGGGAGGCAGAGCGCTGACGAAGGGCGCGTACCGCCGGGCCCACCGGGTCTTCGCCGGCCGGGCCAAGGGGTACATCGGCGTAAGCGCCGTAGAAGGCAAAATAGGCCTGGTTGAGTTTGCGGATCGGATAACCATGCTCCCAGAAGAATCGCCGGCGTTCTTCCATGTAGGCTTCGGCCTCCTCGACTTTCCCCTGCGCCAGGAGTTGATCCACCATCACGCGCGTGCGGTGCATTTCAGCCCGAAAGTCGAAGGTCTCGGAGGAGGGCAGGCCCGGAACAGTCACCCCGTAGGCCCAGGCCGGGGGCAGACGTACCCAGCCACGGGTCGGGGGGAGAGGCGCAGTGGCAAGCACCAGCGATGAGAAGCCCGGCCGGCTAAGGGAATGCAACTGGGGATAATAGACCGCCAGGACTTTTTCCCCTATTTCATTTCCCACAATCGAGGCCGTGGTCTCGTTCATCGTGCGCAATTCGGGGGATTTTTCATAGAGCATCCCCAGCGGTCGGAACTGGAGGTAGTTATGCGTCCATTCGTGAGCAATGACGCTCAGCAACCAGGGGAGGTTGGTGGTGCGCATGATCATCGTGGGGTAGACACCCACACCGCCAATCGGGACGACCAGGGTGGAAACGTTCAGACGGCTGGCAACGGCATCCTCCAGGGCAATTTGTTTCTCCAGGGGTAAATCGGGAACGAGGGAGATGTTTGCCAACTGTTCAATGCGATCGCGCGGCGAGATGACCAGGCCCATGGGGACGGCGGCGGTGTGGTAGAGGACCGGGGGCAACGGCTGGCCGAGGACGCTCAGGCCCTCCTGACGGAGGATTTCGCTGACCTGCTCCTGGAGAATGGATTCGACGAAGGGAAGGATCAGGGTGTAGCGTTGCTGCAGGCGTTGATTTTCCGCTTTCAGAGCACGGGCGGCGCTTTCTTTATCGGTCACGGAGGGATCCGCATAAAGGCGCAAAAGAGCGGCCTCGTTGCGCTCCAGGCGCGCGACCAGATCGAAATATTCGGCGACAAGCTGGTAACGCCCGGTGCGAGAGAGGGGATGGGGCATGGAAAGGCTGGATTGCATCCCCTTGAGCAAAAGGGCCTGGCCGGTCCAGCTCAGGTAGTTGAATTCATAGGGGCGGGTGAAATCGCGCGCCCGGTCAATGAGCGAACGATTCTCAGGGAGGCTACCTGTCAACAGCCAGGCCAGGAGAAGGGTCAGGAAAAGCCAGAGGCTGAGACGCGTGAAGCATGACAGGAGGCGGTTCATTTTCGCAAAGTCTCCAGAATCGCGTTTAACTCCGCCGGAAGCGGCGCCTGGAAGGTTCGAGGTTGAGATTCGCCCGGCAGGACGATCTTCAGGCGCCAGGCATGGAGGAAATGACGCTGAAGGGGCAAGGTGGGGCGCTTCCGCCCATAGACGGTGTCCCCTACAATCGGGCAGCCCAGGAAGGCCAGATGCAGACGGATCTGGTGGGTGCGGCCAGTGATGGGGTGCACTTCGAGCAGGGTATGCGAGGGGAAGGTTTCTAAGGTGCGATATTCGCTGATGGCCTCGCGCCCTTTGTCCGCCGCGAGGATGGCCATACGCTTACGATGAGCCGGGTCGCGGCCGATAGGGGCTTCGATGCGGCCGAGCGGCGTTGGAGGACGACCATCTACCAGCGCCAGATAGGTCTTTTCCACACGGCGCAAGCGGAATTGATCCTGGAGATAGCGATGCGCCCGTTCATGACGCGCCACAATCATCAGGCCGGAGGTCTCTTTATCCAGCCGATGAACGATGCCCGGACGTTCTTCACCGCCAATGCCTTCCAGATCGGGGAGATAGCCGAGCAGGGCGTGAACCAGCGTGCCGCGATCGTGACCGGCGGCGGGGTGGACAACCATGCCAGCCGGTTTGTTGATCACCACCACATCTGCATTTTCAAAGATCACCTCGATGGGGATGGATTCGGGGATCAGGGTGGTGGGGGCCGGGGGCGGGATGCGCACTTCCACCCGGTCATCCTGAACCAGTTTGTAGCCGTTTTTGGTCACAACCAGCCCATTGACGCGCACGAATCCATCCTCAATGAGTCCCTGGAGGCGCGTGCGAGAGAACTCCGGCAATTGCAGGCTCAGAAAGCGATCCAGGCGTTCGGGAGTCTTAAGCGTGTAGTGCAGGGTAATCCATCGCTCCATAGACAGGAAACGGATACCGGGAGAGGCGGCGAATCGGGGGCATGGGCTTAACCATCCGCGTTTTCTTTCGGCTCTTCCTGGTTCAAAGGGTGCTCCTTTTTGCGATCGTGAAGCCATGAGCTAAGCAGGAGCAAGGCCGTGCCAATGGTGATGCTGGAATCGGCCAGGTTGAAGACCGGGAAGCCACCAACGGCAATGAAATCCGTCACCTTGCCCAGGAACAGGCGATCGATCAGGTTGCCGATGGCGCCGCTGAATTGTAATCCCAGGGCCAGGCGCAACAACCAGTCCTTATCGGGCAGGCGCGGGTAATAGTACAAAATCGCCATCCCAACCAGAACCGCCAGCAGGGTGAAGAGCGGGCCACCGCCCTGAAAGAGGCCAAAGGCAGCGCCTTTATTGTACCAGTGAACGATGCGGAAAAAAGCCAGGGCCGGAAGCGGGGTCCAGCTCCCCCCAGGCGGTAAAGCACTGCGAACCAGTGCTTTCGTCCACTGATCCAGGAAAACCACCATCAGAGACAAAAGCAGGAAGGGGAGATAACGTTTGATTGCGGTCTGCATAGCACCTTGAAAACGTCTGATTTACCTGCCAGGCAGGTCATGATGGCGAACAGCAAGGAGGGCCGGCCCCCCAAGCCAGAAGGCATCTTGCAGGAAACCAAGATGCGAGGCAAGGGGAGAGGGAAGCGGCAAGCGCGGCGGGGCCTGAAGCACCGGGGTGAAATCCACCAGGCGATCCTCCAGGAGAAAACGATATGCGCCCTCTCGCTGCACCTGCGGCTGATGCGTCCAGAAGGCGCGCAACGCCTCGCGTTCGGCAGGGGTGAGCCACCAGGGCAGGTCGGAGGTGGCGCGATAGCCGCAAATCCAGGCCAGATCGCGCTGCAGATTTTGCTGCCTCTCGCTCAGGTGTAGAAAGCGACGGCGGAAGTAGGCCACGTCTGGATCGAGATGAACCAGAGGACGCAACCAGAGACGATGCAGGCTGGTATAGAGCGCATTCTGCAGCCCCGGAGCGGAATTGCCGCTCACCCGTTGATAGGGGAGATTCTGCCAGTACGAGGCCACATCCGGGCTGATGCGAATGGCATCACACAGACCCAGCGAGGGCAAGATCGGTGCGCCGCAGGCCAGCAGGAAGGCATCCCCCAGGCCATGACGCAAGATTTCCAGCCCCAGGCGATAGGCCTGCTCACGGGGCATCTCTCGCTGGCGCTGCGCCGGCAAGGCCGCCGCATAGAGAAAATCGAGCTTGACATACTCATATCCCCAGCGGCGCACCTGGCGCATTAAAGCCACCAGCCAGTCCTGGACAGCGGTTTGGGTGACATCGAGGGCATACACCCGGCCGCCCCAGTTTCGGGCAGCCAGGAGCGGCTGTCCTTCCGGATCTCGCAAAAGCCATTCTGGATGCTCACGAAAAAGCCGGGAGCGCTCATGAACGAGGAAAGGCGCCAGCCAGAGCCCGGCCATGCGCCCGGTCGCGTGGATACGGTGTGCCAGCCCATCCATACCGGCGGGGAATTTCTGATTGGGCTGCCAGTCTCCCACCGCTTGCTGCCAGCCATCATCTATCTGGAAGACATCAAACGGCAAATCGCTGAATGCCTCCAGGACCTGCAAGAGGACGGGCTGGGTGATGAAGTAATACAGAGAATACCAGGAGCACCAGACGCGCGGCGCTTCAGGATGTCGAGGGGCGCCATAACGGGTTTGCAAGAAGCGCGCATAAGCCTCCAGGAGGGAATCCGTCGCGCCGGTAGCGATGAACCAGTCCCCGGATCCTTCTTCGCAGGCACCGCGCAGCGCGTTCTCCTCGTGAAAAACCCGTCCGCCGGGATCGGCGGCTCCGAGGAGCAAGGCGTTCCCATGCTCATCTTCCAGCATCGCCACCCCTGCGCTGACGCGGTCAAGCCGGGATGCATAAGGCAGGTCCTCGTTCATGCGGATCGCCATGGGGTGGGATGGTGGGGTCGGGAAGGTATGCCCTGCGCTCAACCAGCCGCTGAAACTCCAGGATTGCCAGCCATGACGATAAAATCGCCGGCCCTGGAATGGAACGCGGATCGAGGGCTGGGATTTGACACGCCAGCCGCCTGCGACTTCGTCAACAGGCAATCCCCGCAGGAATTCTGTATTGAATTTGTAACTGTTCCTTTTTGCCAGCATAAGTGTATAATAGAAAGAGAAAATTTGCAGGAGAATGAAATGGATTTCGTCGGGATGGTGCTTTTTGGTTTAATGAGTGGCCTTGCGATCAACTACCTAAGCGATCGCCTGCCATGGCAGCGCTCGCCGGGCAGGCCGCTCTGCCATCACTGCGGGCAGGAGAAACGCTGGCAGGATTTCCTGCTGCTGCGCGCCTGCCCCCATTGTAACCGAAAACCCTCCTGGCGCAATCCCCTCGTGATGCTCCTGGCGCTCGGCATTGCCTTCTTGATCCCCTCTTATGGGTTTTGGAAAGCCGCGGTGCTCGAATACTTCCTGTTAGTGGCGGTGATGGACATCGAACATCGGGTGATCATGCACCCGGTGAGCGCCCTTGGGCTGATCCTGGGCGGAATCACAGGCTGGCGCGAACACGGATGGCAACAGGCGCTCCTGGGAGGCGCGATCGCGGGATTGATCATGGGTGCGGCGTATCTGTTTGGGCTGTACTATGCGCGCTGGATGGCGCATCGTCGCAAGCTGGAAGGGGTCGAAGAAGGGCTGGGCTTCGGCGATGTCACGTTGAGCCTGATCCTGGGCCTCATCCTGGGGATGAGCGTCTTGCGGGCGTTGATGCTGGGCATCCTGGCAGGAGGCATTTTTGGCCTGCTCTACCTGTTATTCTTCGCCCGCCGCTCTGCCCTGCAGGCGGCCATCCCGTATGCGCCATTCTTACTTCTGGGAAGCGCCATCGTCCTTTTACGGTAGGAGGCAACATGAGAAGAAGCATGAAATTGAAATCCCAGGGATTGGTTGAATTCGCGCTGATCTTGCCGGTGCTGGTGTTGATCGTCTTTGGGTTGATCGAGACGGGGAGATTATTGTTTGTGTACTCTTCTGCAGTTACCTCTTCGCGGCAGGCTGTACGCTATGCAAGTGCAACAGGCCTTAGCAACGCGGGTGTGCCATATTATCAGGATTGTGATGGGATTCGCAACGCAGCACGACAAACAGCATTCGTCAATACCATCTCAGACAACCAGATTACGATTGCTTATGACAATGGTCCCGGAACTCCAGCGACTGTTTACTGCCCACCAGGCACCGCCGTAGACACCAGCTTTGTGGCTCAAAATGGCAATCGAGTTCTGGTCACAGTGCGCACAGATTTTACACCGCTGGTACCTGGTTTGCTGCCATTCCCATCATTCACCATTACATCCCCCAGCGCACGTACAATTTTGGGCAGCGTGTCTGTTGGAAGTGGGAACGGAAGTGGGAGCGGAGGAAGCGGCAGTTTGAGCTTGAGCAAAAGTGCCAACCCTACTCAGTATTCTTACGCAGGTCAGGTGATCACCTACACCTATACTCTGACAAACAATGGAACGACGAACCTCACTGCCCCATACTCTGTCAGCGATAGCAAAATCAGTAATGTGAATTGTTCTGGAGCAACGTCTCCGCTTGCGCCCGGTCAGTCCACTACCTGCACAGCCACTTATACAATCACGCAGGCCGATCTGGACGCCGGTTCAGTGACCAATACAGCGACAGCGACCGCACGTTCAGGAAGTAACACGGTTACTTCCAATCAGGCGTCCTTCACAATTACCGCTATTACTCAACCTGCCCTTTCTCTTGCCAAACAAGCCAATCCAACAGCAGCCGGTCAGGGAGCTACTGTTACATACACCTACACGCTCACAAACACTGGAAATGTCACCCTCACCTCTCCATACGCGATAAGTGATAACAAAATCAGCAATGTAAATTGCGCCGGGGCTACCAGTCCCCTGGCCCCTGGCGCCAGCACAACCTGTACAGCCACTTATACCATCACCGCCTCCGACGTGAACGCGGGACAGGTAGTTAACACGGCAGTTGCCACCGCCAGATTTGGTGCGCTCACGGTCACTTCCAATCAGGCCAGTGCAACCGTCCTCACGCGCCCTCTGAGCCTCCAGGTGACAGCCAATCCAAATCTGGTAACCCAGGCGAATCAAACCATCACATATACCTATACCGTGACAAACGTTGGGAACTCTACGCTGACCGGGCTGACCATTACAGATACCCTTGTAACGGGAATTTCCTGTGGTACAACCACCCTGACTGCCGGTCAGAGCACAACCTGTAGCGGCACGTACACCGTAACCCAGGCGAACCTGGATAGCGGCAATCCAATTACCAACCAGTCTACCGCAACAGCCAGCGGTGGAGCGACCTCACTAACCATTACCACGACCGTCAATGTACAACGCCTTCCCGGATTGACATTGCAGATAATCGCTACCCCCAACCCGGCAACTACGCTTGGACAAACTGTTACCTATACTTACACACTCCAAAATACCGGGAACGTGACACTGCAATCACCGTATGCTGTGACAGATGACAAAATCACGAACATAAATTGTAGCAGCGCCACTTCTCCTTTACCTCCAGGGCAATCTACGACCTGTACAGCAACATACACCGTTACTCAGGCAGATCTGAATAACGGCTCTGTCATTAATACAGCCACCGCTACGGCAAAAGATGCAAAGGATGGCACCACGACGGTATCCTCAGCTCCTGTCTCATATACTCTTATCACCTACAATGCCCCGCGTCTCACTTTATCTGTCGCCGCCACCCCTGATCCGGCCACCGCAGTGGGGCAGATCATTCAAATTACCTTTACTTTGAAGAATACAGGAAACACCCCTCTTCAAGCTCCATTTAGCGTGTCTTACACAGCCGGAAGTACAAATACCTCACTGACCTGCGGCTCCACTGCACTCGACCTTGGCGCCAGCATCAATTGCTACGCAAACTATACGGTCACATCTTCGGATGCCAGCGCCGGACAGATTCCAATTAACGCAACAGCCAGTGCCAGCAGCCCCTCTATCACCTCTTCTCCTGCCTCTTATACCGTAACAGTCGCCATCTGCGATGTGAGGCACAATAGCATTACGACTCAGTCCAGCCCTGGTAGAATGTGGATGACTATATACAACTATGGTAATTTCACCATTCGGGTTTCTACAATCACTATCTACTGGAACACACAGGGAAGCAACTCCATCACCAGGCTCCTTTTAGGTGGTTTACAGATCTGGTCAGGTACTTCTACCGCGAACCCCGCCTCTTTTTCGATCACCAGTAACAACAGTATTGCCCCAGGAGCTTCACCACAGCTCGAGATCCAGTTCAGTAAGAGATACTTCACTAATAATAGTGAACGGATCGTGGTACAGTTCCTGGAGCCCGCCTGCCCAATCCTTGATTCAAGCAATAGTTCTCAACAACCATGAGGCGAGATACCATGAGGCGAGAAGCGACTATTCCATCTGAACGTGCTCAAAGCCTGGTTGAACTGGCAATCTCGCTTACAGTGATTGTCCTGCTTCTATCGGGTGTGATCGAATTCGGGATTGCTTTTTTTCAATTTGTGCAGATGCAGGACGCTGCCCAGGAAGGGATGATCTACGCTTCCACCAACCCCACTGATCAAGCCGGAATTCAAAACCGGATTCTGGCAGTTGTAAATCAGCCCTTTAACCTGGGATTGACTTCTGCAAATATCAGCATCAGCGGTGGGAACTGTGCAGGTCAGGCCCTCACCATCACGATCACCTACGATCACCCGGTCACAATGCCCCTCATTTCAACCATTACCGGCCCTACAATCCCCCTACGGGCTTCGGTAACGGGTACCATCCTCTCGCCTCCATGCTCACCCTGAGAAAGGAGACTTGACATGAAAGCAAAAATGGAGAAAGCGCAATCTCTGCTCCTGATAGCCGTTGCGATGCTGGCATTGCTGGGATTGACGGCAATAGCCATAGACGGAGGGAACGTCTATCGGGATCGCCGCCAGGCCCAAAACGCTGCCGATAATGCCGCCCTGGCCGCAGCCCTGGCAATCACTCAAAATCAGGACTGGCAACAGGCGGCCAGCACACGTGCCAGTCAGAATGGCTATCTCAACGACGGTGTCAGGAGTGTGGTCGAAGTTTATTACCCCCCTGTGGAGGGGCCTTATGCAGGAAACACTGAATATGTGCAGGTGATTATCACCTCCCACGTCTCGACCTACTTTGCCAGCATTGTGGGCGTATCCCAATTGACCAACCGCGTTCAGGCAGTGGCTCGCGCCCGTCCACCCCAGGCACTTTTCAACGGCAATGCTGTTGTGGGGCTGGCTCCAACCGCCTGTAAGGCGGTGGAATTCCAGGGCAATGCACAAATGACCATCACCGGGAGCGGCCTTTTCGTTAACTCCAATTGTTCCTGCAATCAAACCGCCGCATTCTTCAACAACAGCGGCGCTGGCACGCTTCATGTTCCATATATTCAATCGGTGGGGTGCGTAAAATACAAAGATGGAGCCGTGGATGCCGGTAACATCCAGACAGGGGTACAACCTTTACCGTATCCTCCATCCTGGCTTCCTCCCATCCCGGCTTGTGATTACACGTGGAACAGCCTGAGTGGCAGTCGCTCCTTGCAGCCTGGAGTTCACTGCGTAAATGGGAACTTCACTATCAACGCAAACGACGTGCTGACCGGAAACGGGGTAACCATCGTTGTCTATGGTGAGGTAAGGTGGAACGGTGGAACTGTAACACTTTCTGCTCCTGCTTCCGGGCCGACGGCAGGGCTTTTACTGTATTTGCCAATTACCAATAACAACTCCATTACATTCAACGGAAATGCGTCCTGGGATATCCGGGGGACCATTCTGGCTCCTGCTTCTGACATCACCATCAATGGCACTCAGGATGGGTTTTCTTTGCACAGCCAGATCATTGGCTACACAGTGAAACTGACCGGTAATGGCAACACTACAATTCAGTATAATGATAGTGATAACATCGATCAACCTTCGTCCATAGAGTTAACCAAATAATTTTTGAAAAGGAGGAACTATGTTTTCAAAAAATAAAACAAAAGGTCAGGCGTTAATCCTGATCGCGATTGCAATGGCCGTGTTGATAGGAATGACCGCCCTGGCGGTAGACGGTGGAAGTGCTTACGTAGACCGCCGCTCGGCGCAAAATGCAGCGGATACCGCGGCTCTGGCTGCCGCGTTCGCTACTGCCAGTAACGATCCGAACTGGAGACAAGCAGCCCTCAACAGCGCTGCTCAAAACGGATATGCGAATGGCAGCGCAAACGTAGAAGTTTACAAGTGCAATGAAACAGGAGCCTCTTGCGGTCAATACCAGGGAAACGCTGAATATATTCAAGTGATCATCACATCCACCCGTTCTACGTTCTTCGGTGGCCTTTTTGGTCAGAATCAAATCACCAATCGAGTACAGGCAATTGTGCGCGCACGAGCTGCTCAACAGGGCGCAATGGTCAACGGAAATGCTGTAGTAGCTCTGGCTCCACATCAATGCAGGGCTATAACATTCCAGGGAAATGCATCTATGACGCTTCAGAATGGAGGGATTTTCGTCAACTCTGATTGCGCAAACGAAGCCTTCTTTAACGCTTCAGCTGCAGGCGATTTGTATGCGCCCTCCCTGGAAGCAGTAGGTGGTGTCAGATATAATCCAAGCAGTGTGCACATTCCGCCTGGTCAGATTCGAACAGGTGTGGCACAGCAACCTTATCCTCCCTCCTGGTTACCGGACCCTTCACAATTCTGTAATTCAAGTAACACTCGGAGCAGCCTGCCCGGAAACAATCTTGCGCCCGGAATTTATTGTCTGACAGGTAGCTTGATAGTAAACGGGAATCAGACCATCAGCGGTGATGGTGTGACCATTGTCCTGCTCAATGGTGAGCTACGCACCAATGGCAATGGCGCCATCAACATCTCTGCACCTGCCAGTGGTCCAACCAAAGGTCTGGCAATTTATCTCCCTCTGGGTAACACTTCGGGTGTCACCATCAACGGCAATGCGAACACAAGGCTGATCGGCTCAGTGCTGGCACCTGGCTCCAATTGTAAAATCAACGGCACCAGTGCGAGTGCGCTTTTCCGCAGCCAGTTTGTATGTTACACCATTGACCTGACGGGTACAGGAGATACCACCATTACATACAATGAGGCTGACAACTATAGCGTCAACATCCCACCAACGCTGGAACTTGTTCGTTGAAAGTGAAGAAGCGGAGCACGGGGTGAGCGAACGCTCACCCCATTTCTTTTTCCTCACCGCTCAATTCCCATATCAATCCGCCCGGCGATCAACGCCTGCAGCACCTCTTGCGCCAGGGCTTGTTTACCAGGTGAGAACAGATCGGGATTGGCATCTTGAATGCCTAACTGCGCCGGGATCACCTGCCCTCCCTGACCGGCCAGCAATGGTGGCCAGGCGGCGCGAATTGCCTCCAGAGGATCGGTGCGCAGGGTGGCAACCAGGCCAGAATACGTCTGCGGGAGAGCCGCGGCAGTGATGAATTCCAGACCATTGTTCGCAATCGCCTCCAGCATCTCTGGGGTAGCCAGCGTGGGATAAACATAGATAAATTCCACCTGATAGCGCATCAGGTATGAAACATAGGCAGGATATTGCTCCGGCGGCGTGTCAGAGGGGACTTCTACGGAGATAGGATAAGAATAGAAAGGCCCGGCAAAAGGAGCGCACAAGCCACAATAAAAGGTCTTGCCGTTCTCGTAGGCCTTCAATGCACGCTGCGCCTGCGGATCGTCTTTAGGCAGGATCATGCCAATGTGATAATCCTGAATCAACATGGCGCCAATGTAACCGGCCAGAAACGAGGCCTGCTCCAGGGAAACATCTGCCTGCATTACGCTGATATTCTTCCCCGCCTCGACCCCCGGCACGTTGATCGCCAGGAATTGCGCATGAGGCGCAGTCGCCGCCAGGGCCGGCAAATCCACCTCCACGGCGCCGATGGCGATCACGATCTTCAGGGCTGGTTCCAGCGCCAGGTCCTCCATAGACAGGCGATTGCGCACCTGATAGCGCAGTCCCGCCTGCTGGGCCAGATCGTAAACCACCGCCTGATAATGTTGGGAGGCGTTTTCCTCCATGTTCGGCGGCAACAGGAGAACGGCCAGCGGAAGCGCCGGAGTTGCTGTAGGCGCTGGGGTCGCCGAAGGTAAGGCCGTGGCCGTTGGCGGAATCGGAGTAGAAGGCGCACAGGCAACAAGAAGTAAAAAGAACATAAAAAGCGCAGAGATACGAATCACAGGAAGCTCCTTCGATGGGATGGATCGCGCACCGCGCGGTCTCTTATCGGCCATCCGCCCGGTTGAAGCCACGCGGAAAACCGCCCACGCTTCACGATGCGCAATCTGCGACCTGCCATCTGTCTGCTATTTGTGTCGGGGGTTCGGTGAAAGTTTTCCCTCAACGTGCGGCGGCGCTTCTCGCAGCCCCTACAGGATCGTGGCAGGCGGCTACCAGTCGCTATTATAATATGCGCAAGAGGCGCAACGCCCACAAATTTCGCATCAGGAGTTGCTCATGTCACGCCTGAACTGGCTCGAACAGGAACTGCAATCCCTGCATGATCAGGGGCTATATAACCGAATTCGCACCATCCAGTCCCCTCAAGGGGCCTGGCTCAGAGTGGACGGGAAAAAAGTGCTGAACTTCTGCTCGAATAACTACCTGGGACTGGCGAACCACCCACGCCTGGTGGAAGCGGCGCGGCGCGCCATGGAAAAATACGGGGTAGGGCCGGCCGCCGTGCGCAGCATCGCCGGCACCATGGACCTGCACGTGGAACTGGAGCGACGACTGGCCGCCTTCAAAGGCGTAGAGGCAGCCATTACCTTCCAGAGCGGCTTCAATGCCAACCTGGGGACCATCCCGGCGCTGGTCGGGAAGGAAGACGTCATCTTCTCCGATGAACTCAACCACGCCAGCATCATTGACGGTTGCCGCCTTTCCGGAGCGACTATTGTGCGCTATGCCCACAATAACGTGGCTGACCTGGAGCGCGCCGTTCAGGAATGGCAGGGGAAATATCGTCGGGGGCTGATTGTCACCGATGGTGTCTTCAGCATGGACGGGGATATTGCCCCCTTACCCGAAATTTACGAAATCGCCCAACGCTACGATCTGCTCCTGATGGTAGATGATGCCCATGGGGAGGGCGTGCTGGGACGCGGCGGGCGCGGGATCGTTGACCATTTTGACCTGCATGGCAAAGTGGATATTGAGGTCGGCACGCTTTCCAAAGCCTTCGGCGTGGTAGGAGGCGTGGTAGCCGGCAACGCACGCATCATCGAGTGGCTGCGCCAGCGTGGGCGACCCTTCCTGTTCTCCTCCGCCATGACGGTGCCCGATGTGGCCGCCTGCCTGGCCGCGCTGGACCTGCTGGAAGAATCCAGTGAGCTGGTAGAGAAACTCTGGGAGAACACACGCTACTTCAAATCCGAAATGAAGCGCCTCGGCTTTGACATCGGTCAGAGCCAGACCCCTATCACGCCGATCATGCTGGGAGAGGCGCCGCTGGCGCAGGAATTCAGCCGCCGTTTGTTTGAAGAAGGCGTCTTCGCCATGGCCATCGGCTATCCGACGGTGCCAAAGGGCAAGGCGCGCATTCGCGTCATGATCTCGGCAGCCCACGAACGTCAGGACCTGGATCGGGGACTGGAGGCCTTCGCCCGCGTTGGACGATCCCTGGGAGTGATCGGCGCATGAGCGTTCGCCCTCGCCGCACCCTGCTCTATGTGCCAGGAGATGACTGGCGCAAGCTCCAGAAAGCCGCCACGCTCGAGGTGGATTGCGTCTGCCTGGATATGGAAGATGGCGTCGCTTTGAACCGCAAGCAGGCAGCGCGGGAAAGCATCCCGCGCGCCCTGGAGACGCTGCAATTCCGCGCCTTTGAACGCCTGGTGCGCATCAACGCCATCGGAAGCGGCTGGGAAGAGGAGGACCTGAGGGCTGCGCTTCAGATGCTCCCGGATGGCATCGTCGTTCCAAAAGTGGAAGAGAAGGAGCAGTTAGACTGGATAGACAAAAAACTGCACCAGGAGGAAACGCAGCGTGGTCTGTCCCCAGGGAGTTTGCGCCTCTGGATCGGGATCGAAACGCCGCGCGCCATCCTGAACCTGAAGACTCTGGCTGCACACCCGCGGCTGGAGGCGTTGATCTTCGGCTCTGAAGACCTGGCCGCCGCCCTCGGCGCAACGCGCACGCCCCAGGGTTGGGAAATCTTCTATGCCCGCAGCGCGGTGGTGATGGCGGCAGCCGCCTTCGGTCTGCAGGCGATTGACATGGTCAGCGTGGAACTTTATGACACCGAGCGCATCCGCGCGGAGTCGCTTTTCGGCGCGCAAATGGGCTATAGCGGCAAGCAAATCATCCATCCCAACCAGATCGCTCCGGTGCGTGAGGCCTTCACCCCCTCCCCCGAGGCGGTCGCCCAGGCGCAGCGCATCCTCGAAGCCTATGAAGCGCACCTGGAGCAAGGAAAGGGCGCTTTTGCCCTGGATGGCAAGATGATAGACCTGCCGCTGGTCAAAGCAGCCAGGAACACCCTGGCCCGAGCCGGCAAGGCACCTCAGGGGTAAAGATGCGCATGAGAAATCTTTTTCTGCTCCTGCTCCTTTTCCTCGCCGCCTGTCGCCCGGCCGCCTCGGCGACCGTGGAAGCTACCGCCCCTTCCGCCATTCCTCCCCTCGCAGGCACTGCCACCCCGTCCAGCCCAGGATGCCGCAAGATCGAACTCCAGCCGACCCCCAGGCCGGAGGATCCATCCCATTATCCCCCACCCAACGCCACCGATTTCTTCTCCGGCCCGGCCGAGGCTCCCGTTACCCTGCTCTATTACGCCGACTTCCAATGCACACCGTGCGCCCAACTGGCCCTGGCCTTGCGCAGCTTGCAGGCCAGACAACCCCAGGAAATCCGGCTGGTGTTCCGCCTGTATCCCCTGCCGGAGAAGTACGACAAAACGCTGCTGGCTTCCATGGCCGCGCTGGCGGCGGCTCGCCAGGGGCACTTTTGGGAAATGCATGACTGGCTGTTCGCAAACCAGAAGGAATGGGCCTCGTTATCCGTGGAGGGGTTCACCGCTCGACTGGAGGAAGCCGCCCAGAGCATGGGAATAGACATGGAAGCCTTCCATCAGGCGCTCACCGACCCCTCGCTGAAAGCAGAAGTCCAGGCGCGGGTTCCGAACGCGGAAACTTCCGTGCTGGTGCCCTATCTGCCATTCCTGTTCCTGAACGGGCAAATCTATACAGGCCCTCTCAGCGAGCAAGGATTGCAGGAGGCGGTGGCGCTGATCCTGCTCGGGCGACGTCAGTTTGCCTGCCCGCCCCAGGTGATCGCACCAGGCAAGCGCTATGAAGCAATTTTGCAAACCGAAAAAGGGGATATTCGCATCCGTCTGCTCCCGGAGAAAGCACCGATTGCGGTCAATTCGTTCGTCTTTCTGGCGCGCCAGGGATGGTATGATAACATCACGTTCCATCGCGTGATCCCCGGATTCGTCGCTCAAAGCGGCGATCCCAGCGGCACCGGGCAGGGCATCCCTGGTTACCTTTTTGTCAACGAAATCGCGCCGGATTTGCGCTTTGATCGCCCCGGCGTGGTGGGGCTGGCAAACAGTGGTCCGGATACCAACGGCAGCCAGTTTTTCATCACCTATGCGCCGGCGCCCCACTTAGACGGCTACTATACGATCTTCGGATACGTGGTCTCCGGGATGGACGTACTGTTGAAATTGACGCCACGCGATCCACAGGCCAATCCCTATGCCCCTCCGGGCGACCGGCTGATCCATGTAGAAATTGAGGAATACTGATGCTGACCTTCAAACCCTTTGCCGCAGCAGGCGATCTGGCCCAACTGGTTGGCTTGAGCCATAAGCACTTTTTGATCACCCTCACCCCCGGCGCCGAGTTACACACCCATCGAGGGATCATCCGCCATGATGATCTCATCGGACGCCCATGGGGAAGTCAGGTCACGAGTCACCTGGGGGCCTCGTTCTACCTTCTCCAGCCTTCCCTCTCTGACCTTTTGCTCGATCTACCGCGCAATACGCAAATCCTGTATCCGAAGGACATCGGCTTCATCCTGGTCACCATGGGCATCGGGCCGGGAAAACGCGTCATTGAGGCCGGGAGCGGCTCCGGGTCCATGACGATTGCGCTGGCGTATGCGGTAGGCCCGCAGGGGAAAGTTTACTCGTATGAAGTGCGCCCGGAAATGCAGGCCCTGGCGCGTAAGAATGTCACCCGCCTGGGGCTGGCCGAGCGCGTGGAGTTCAAGCTGCGCGATCTGGCAGAAGGATGCGACGAGCAGGATGCGGAGGCTTTCTTCCTGGATGTACCCACGCCGTGGGATTACATCGCCCAGGTGCGCGCGGCGCTGCAGCCGGGTGGATTCTTTGGCTCCCTGGTGCCGACTACCAACCAGGTGGCGCAGTTGCTTGAAGCGTTAAGGCGAGAGCACTTCGCCTTCCTTGAAGTGTGCGAAATCCTGCTCCGTTACTACAAGGCAGAACCGCAACGTCTGCGCCCCACCGACCGCATGGTCGCCCATACGGGCTACCTGGTCTTCGGCAGAAAAGTGGAGAAACCCTCTCCGCCGTAGCTCATCTCGTCTTGCCCGATCCAGCCAGGTATGTTAAACTCAAAGCTATGAGCGAGGGAACACTGCTTGAACAGGCCATCGAGGCCTTGCGTCAGGGACAAAAGAGCCAGGCGCGAGAAATACTCACCCGTCTGATCCAGGCGGAACCGGATAACGCTCTTTACTGGGTCTGGCTCAGCGCTGCGGTGGAAAGCGAAAAGGAACGTCGCTATTGTCTGGAAAGAGCCTTCGAGATCGATCCGCAAAACATCGCAGCGCAGCACGGGCTATTCCTCTTCGGGGCGCGACCGGTCACCCAGGATGTCCCCCCCTTCCCGATCCCTCGCCCCTCGCTCTGGGAAAGGCGGCTGCAGGCCTCGGAAAAGGCTGAAAAGCGCGCCGAGCGGCGCCCCCTGCGACGGATTTTTCTCTGGGGCGCGCTGGTTGTGCTCCTGATCGCGCTCTCTGCGGGCGGCTTCCTGCTTGCACGTCCCAACCGCGTGGCCGTGGCCCCCACCGCCACCCCTGGCCCCTCTCCGACGTTTACCTTCACACCGACTTTTATCAACGCGACCGGCATTCCCCCTACCCCGACGCCAGCCGGCCCGCCGCCGCTCTGGACGCTGTTAGAGGCTACATATACGCCCACGCCCCTGTATGTGAGCACGCCGCGCCAGCCGCAATCGCTCGATGTACAACGCTCTGCGGCGGCTGCTTACGCCCGCCAGGATTGGGAGAGTTTCATCGTAGCCATGCAGCAAATTGCCCAGCTTGAGCCGCAGGCCGCCGATCCTTTCTACTACATCGGGGAGGCCTACCGCTTCCAGGGAAAATATGCCGAAGCAGCGCGCGCTTATCAGCGGGCGCTGGAGATCAACCCCCGGTTTGCACCCGGCTACCTGGGGCAGGCACGGGTGACCCCGGCACTCGATCCCAAAGCAGACATCGAACCCCTGCTCAATAAGGCCATTGAGTACGATCCGAACTTCGGGGAGGCTTATCTGGAGCGGGCGCGGTTGTATTTTGCCCGTGGTAAATACGAGCTGGCCTTGCAAGACCTTGAGCGCGCCGAGGCATTATTGCCCGGCTCACCGCTTGTCTCGCTCCTGCGCGCCCAGATTTACTGGCAGCAGGGAGAGAAAAAACTCGCCCAGGATGCCGCCGAAGAAGCCAACCGACGCGATCTGACCCTGCTCCCCGTCTACGCGCTGCTCGGTGAGATCTACGCGGATCAGGGGGCATATGACCGTGCGCTCACCGCTCTGGATCGCTACCTGACTTACCAGCCAAACGATGTACCGGCGCTGCTGCTGATGGGAAAGACACAGTACCAGGCCGGTGAATATGCCAGCAGTGTGAAAACGCTCTCCATGGTCATCGAGCGCGCTCCGCGACAAGGGGAGGCTTACCTGTATCGCGGCCTGGCATACCTGGAAATGGGGAATGCAGAAAAGGCAGTCAACGATCTGGATCGAGCCCTGGTATATTTCCCCCAATCCTATGAAGCGCACCTGGGGATGGCGCGTGCTTTCTTTGCTCAGGAAAAGTATGGCAACACCTATCAGGAATCGGAACGCGCCTATGGGCTGGCAAAAAGTGATGAACAAAAAGCCCAGGCCATTTACTGGCGGGCGCTCTCGCTGGAAAAGTTGGGTGATATTCGTACAGCCATCCGGGATTGGAATCTCCTTTTGACCACCTACCGAAAGGTACTGAGCGAAGAGCAACTGCGCGAAGCGCAGTCCCATCTGGAAATGCTGCGTACCCCCACCCTTACCCCCACAGTCACCCGCACGCCCACTCGCACCCCTACCCCAACGCCCAGCCGAACGCCCAAACCCTGATCGTGTAGGGGGAGAATACCCACTACAAACTGCTGTCTGCAGTTTCTCATTCTCCTGTGCATTGACGGCCCTCCTCCCGATGGCTCCGCCGTCCACATTCGTTTAT
>JAGHYK010000128.1 GCA_017743695.1 Chloroflexota bacterium | reverse complement strand
TTCATGGCTTTCGGGCGACTCGCTGCGAATTTCCTGAACGAATGATACAGTAACATTCGTCCGAAGGCTATAGACAATTTGTTTCTTTTCGAGTATCATTAGTGCGTTCTGTAACATATTGAGCACAATGGATTCTTCTGGCCTGGAGGCACCATGACAGACCTTGTACAACAGATTACACAGGAATTGCAGCAGCAGATTGAATCCTATCAGCCGGAGATCAGTCTGCGCAACATTGGTACCGTGATCGAGGCCGGCGATGGGATCGCCCGCGTGCGGGGGTTGGCCGATGTTCGTTCCCAGGAACTGGTGCAGTTTGCCAACGGGGTGATGGGGATCGCGTTCAATCTGGAGAAAGACGCCGTTGGTGTCATTGTGATGGGCGATTATACCGAAATTGTCGAAGGGATGACCGTCTATACGACCGGCCGCATTGCTTCGGTGCCGGTCGGCGATGGGTTGATTGGACGGGTGATCAACCCCCTGGGAGAACCGATAGACGGCAAAGGGCCGATCCACTTTTCCGGCTACCGTCCCATTGAACGCATTGCGCCGGGCGTGGTCTATCGCCAGGATGTGGATACGCCGGTGCAGACCGGGATCAAAGCCATTGATGCCATGATCCCGATTGGCCGCGGCCAGCGCGAGCTGATCATCGGCGACCGCCAGACCGGAAAGACGGCGATTGCCATTGATACCATCATCAACCAGAAGGGGAAGAACCTGATCTGTATTTACGTGGCGATTGGTCAGAAGAAAGCGGCAATTGCCCGCACGGTGGCGACCCTGGAACGCTATGGCGCCATGGAGCACACGATTGTGGTGGCGGCCTCGGCAGATGATCCAGCCGCTTTGCAGTATATCGCGCCCTATGCGGGTTGCGCGATTGGTGAAGAGTTTATGGAAACGGGACGCGATGCGCTGGTCGTCTATGACGATCTTTCCAAACATGCCTGGGCTTATCGTCAGGTTTCGTTGCTGATGCGCCGCCCGCCGGGGCGCGAAGCCTATCCGGGGGATGTCTTCTATCTCCACTCGCGCTTGCTGGAGCGCGCCGCGCGCCTGGCGGATAAATATGTCATTGTGCCCAAGGACTATCCGCACGCGCTGGCAGAGGAGAAGGACGGGGTAGATGGCAAGGTTTACGGCGGCCCGCTCTCCAGGCACGATGCCGAAGCGGCTCGTAAGGCGATGCCGAATGCCGATGACTATAAGATTATCAAGGTGAAGGGCAGCGGTGGCTCTCTGACCGCCTTACCGATCATTGAAACGCTATTGGGCGATGTTTCTGCATATATTCCGACCAATGTGATTTCGATCACCGATGGGCAGATTTACCTGGAGAGCAGTCTCTTCAATGCGGGTATCCGCCCGGCGATCAATGTGGGTATCTCGGTCTCGCGTGTGGGAGGCGATGCGCAGACCAAGGCCATGAAGCAGGTAGCAGCGCGCTTGCGCCTGGATATGGCCGCCTATCGTGAGCTGGCGGCGTTTGCCCAGTTCGGCTCCGATCTGGATAAAGCCACCCAGGCCCAATTGCAGCGCGGGCAGCGGATGCAGGAGATCCTCAAACAGCCCCAGTATCAACCCATGGCGCTGGAGGATCAGGTGATGGTGATCTTCGCCGGCACGAACGGCTACGCCGACCATGTGCCCGTGGAGAAGATGCGCCGCTGGGAGAAGGACTTGCTTGAATTCCTCCATACCTCGTATCCGGAGATCGGCAAAGAAATCGCTGAGAAGAAAGTGATCAGCGACGATCTGCGTCAGCGATTGATCCAGGCCCTGGAGTTGTTCAAGAAGACCTGGCAGCCCTGAGCATGAAGGAGGCGTCTCATGGCATCCTTACGTGAAATGCGGCGGCGCATTCGGAGTGTGAAGAACATTGCTCAGGTGACGCGCGCCCTGGAAGCGGTCAGCGCCAGCAAGGTGCGGAAGGCCGTGGCTGCGTTGCTCGCCACCCGTCCCTATGCAACCAAAGCCTGGCAGGTGCTGACCCATCTGGCAGGGCAGCCGGGCCGCGAAAGTCTACATCCCCTGCTCACGCCGCGCCCGAACCCGAAGCGCGCCCTGGTGGTCGTGATCAGCGGCGACCGTGGTCTGGCAGGCACCTATAACACGAACATCGTGCGCTTCGTGATGCGTGAATTCGCCCACTACCCGCTGCCGGTGGATTATGTTGTCGTGGGGCGCAAAGGGCGCGATATGCTCCTGCGCCGACGTTGCCGGTTAATCGCCGATTTCAGCGATCTCCCGGCGGCTCCTGCCTTCGCCGATGTTTCGGCCATCGGTCGTCTGGTTGTGGACGAGTTCCTGAAGGGCAACGCCGATGAAGTCTGGCTGGTATATACCGATTTCGTCAACATGATGAAGCAGGAAGTGCGAGCCAAAAAACTGCTTCCCCTGGAAGTCCAGCGCCCAGAGGAGCGCGTGGAGGCCTTTGAGCAGGGGCGGAAGGTGCCAGCCGCTTACATTTACGAGCCAGAAGAACGCGAAATTCTGGACGAGATTGTTCCCCGTTTTACCGCTTTGCAGATTTACCAGGCCATTCTTGAAGGTCTGGCCAGCGAACACGCTGCGCGCATGGTCGCCATGCGCAATGCGACGGACAATGCCGTGGAACTGGCAGCCGATCTGCAACTGGAATATAACAAGGCGCGTCAGCAGAGCATTACCAGCGATATGCTGGATGTCGTGCGAGGCGCTGAATCTCTGACCCGTTCTTGAGGTTTTCAAACAACGAGACCCATCCTTGTCTGGAGGCAAAAATGGCGAGAGCAACCGGCCGGGTTGTGCAAATTCTGGGGAATGTCGTGGATGTGGAATTCCCGGAAGGGGAAGTTCCGGAAATCTATGAAGCCATCGAAATTGAGCGGCCCGGACAGCCGCCGCTGGTACTGGAAGTGCAGCGACATCTGGGGAATAACTGGGTGCGCACGGTGGCGATGGATTCTACCGATGGTTTACAGCGCGGTGTGCCGGCCTATGCGACCGGCGCCCCGATCATGGTTCCTGTTGGCCCGGAGACCCTGGGACGCGTCTTTAACGTGTTGGGACGACCGGTGGATGAGCGCGGGCCTGTGGAGGCAAAGCTCTACTACCCCATCCATCGCCCTGCGCCTCCTTTCGCAGAGCAGGCAACGCGCGTGGAGGTCTTTGAGACCGGGATCAAAGTGATCGATCTGATCGCGCCCTTCACCCGCGGTGGTAAAACCGGCATCTTTGGCGGTGCTGGCGTGGGGAAGACGGTGATCATCATGGAGCTGATCCGCTCTATCGCCACCGTCCATAAGGGCAATTCGGTCTTCGCCGGTGTGGGGGAACGCACCCGCGAAGGGACGCAGCTCTATCGCGAGATGCTGGAATCGGGAGTGATGAAGGATACCGTGATGGTCTATGGTCAGATGAACGAGCCGCCGGGGGTGCGCCTGCGCGTCGCTTTGACGGCGCTCTCCATGGCAGAATATTTCCGCGACCAGGGGCGGGATGTGCTTCTGTTCATTGACAACATCTTCCGCTTCTCGATGTCCGGTTCGGAGGTCTCGGCCTTGCTGGGACGTATGCCCTCGGCAGTGGGGTATCAGCCAACGCTGGCGACGGAGATGGGTGAGCTTCAGGAGCGCATCACCTCCACCCGCAAAGGCTCGATTACCTCGATGCAAGCCGTGTACGTGCCGGCAGATGATTACTCCGATCCGGCCCCGGTGGCCACCTTTACCCACCTGGATGCGACGATTGCCCTGGAGCGCTCCATTGCTGAAAAGGGTATCTATCCGGCTGTGGACCCGCTGGCCTCGACCAGCCGCATTCTCGACCCGAACATCGTCGGAGAGGAGCATTACCGCACGGCGCGCGAGGTGCAACAGGTGCTGCAGCGTTACAAGGACTTGCAGGATATTATCGCCATTCTGGGCGTGGATGAGCTGAGCGAAGAGGACAAGTTAATCGTGGCGCGCGCGCGTAAGATCGAGCGCTTCTTCTCGCAACCCTTCTTCGTCGCCGAACGCTTCACGGGGCTGCCGGGCCGTTATGTCCCGTTGCATGAGACTGTGCGCGGCTTCCGTGAAATCCTGGATGGAAAATGCGATGACCTGCCCGAACAGGCCTTTATGATGGTGGGCACGATTGATGAGGCTCGCGAAAAGGCTGAACGCCTGGCGAAGGCCTCCTGACAGGTGAGGGACCATGCCTATCCGATGTGAAATCGTTTCGCAAGATCGTACTGTGTTCGAGGGCGAAGCGGATATTGTGATCTTGCCCGGTAGCGCCGGCGAGATGGGCATTCTGCCTAACCATGCGCCGCTGATCACCACTTTGAACTATGGGGTGATCCGCGTGCGGCGCCATGGGGAGGAACAGGTCTTTACGGTGGCCGGCGGCATTGCGGAAGTGCAGCCGGATGTCGTCACGGTGCTGGCCGACGCCGCCGAAAACGTCGAGGAGATTGATGTGGAGCGCGCCGAAGCGGCTCGCCGTCGGGCTGAGGAGGCGATGGCGAAAGGGGTGCCCAAAGATACCGATGCCTACCTGGCGATTGAAGCGGCGCTGCGTCGCTCCCGCTTGCGCCTGGATGCGGTGCGACGGTATCGTCGGGCAAAACAGTTGAAGGGAATGCCTGAGGAGTAGCAGTGGCCCTCTTCAGCCGTGAACTGGGCGTAGACCTGGGCACGACCCACATCCGCATCGCTGAAGGCCAGAATCTGCTCATTGAGGAGCCGACCCTGGCCGCGCTCGCCTATGAAAACGAGCGCCCGAAGATTGTGAGCTATGGAATGGAGGCGCATGGGATGATCGGCCGCACCCCGGAGGGGATGGAGGTCGTGCGCCCGCTCCAGAACGGGGTGATTGCCGATTACGAGGTGACCGAAGCGTTGCTCCATTTTCTGCTGGATAAGGCGAGCGGATTGCAGCGCTTCTTCGGCCCGCGCTTGATGGTGACTGTGCCTTATGGTGTGACCAGCGTGGAGCAGCGAGCCGTCTATTCGGCTGCGATGGAAGCCGGGGCGCGGGAAGTTTTCCTGATCTATCAGCCGCTGGCTGCCGCGCTGGGCATTGATCTGCCTCTCAGCTCACCAGCCGGGAATATGGTGCTTTGTCTGGGCGGCGGTGTGACGGAGGCCGCCGTGCTGGCCATGTATGGCATTGCCGCAGCCGAAACGCTCCGCAAGGGAGGCCTGGACCTGGATCAGGCGATCATTACGTACACGCGTCGCAAGTATGGCGTGATCCTGGGACCTTCCACGGCGGAGACGCTCAAGCTACGCATCGGCGCCGCTTTGCCCATGGACCTGGAATCCAGCATGGAGGTGCAGGGACGCGATCAGGTGACCGGCCTGCCCCGCCCGGTAACCCTGACAACCAGCGAAATCGCGGAGGCGCTGGAGGAGCCTTTGAAAGAGGTGGTGGAACTCTGTCGCCGTGTGTTAGAGAAGACCCCGCCGGAGCTGATCGCGGATGTGATTGATCGCGGCATCGCGTTGTGCGGCGGGGGCGCGTTGCTACGAGGCATTGACCGATTGTTGACCAAATCCCTCGGCGTTCCCTCTTACCTGGTAGATAATCCTTTGACCTGTACCGTTCAGGGCACTGTGCGCGCCTGGGCAATGTATCCTTTTCTGCGCCGCAGCCTGCCCCAGATACGATAACTTTCTCTGGTTTTCTCTCTTTGTTGGGCTTGCACAATTTTTGACCCCCTCTTATACTTATAAAGAGCGGAATCTGAGTGACCGGTTGCTGTGTGGACATGCACTCGCCAGATTCTGTTCCAATCATTGCCTGCAGGAGAACTCTCTTTGCGCCCTCATTCCAGAGGTGGCGAGGCCAGTTTTCCCCAATAGAAGTGGATTCGCCTCCTGGAATGGAATTGCGCATGGCAGGCGACTCGATTTTCAGGTAAAGGAGGTGATCACGGGGCTGAATTCTGTTACAATTCCCTTGCAAACGGAGGCGATCTCGTGTCGCTTCCGGCAACGGTGAACGGAAATTCCCTGTTTTTTCCAAACCTAAACTTTTCGAGAGGAGAAGTGCCATGAAGAAACTATCTTTCCTGTTCGCTCTGTTGACCGTTTTCTCGCTGGTGCTCACCGCTTGCGGTGGTGGCGGTGCAAAGACGGTGGACTGCACCAAACCGGAGGTCTTCTGCGTTGGCCTGGTGACGGATGTCGGCAAGATTGACGATAAGTCCTTCAACCAGTCCACCTGGGAAGGTGTGAAGCAGGCGGAGAAGGAACTGGGCGCCTATGTCCAGTACATCGAAACGACCGATTCCAAGGACTATGCCAAGAACATCGCCACCTTTGCAGATGCCGGCTATGATGTGATTGTGACGGTCGGTTTTGCGCTGGGCGATGCAACCGTGGAAGCAGCCAAGAAGTATCCGAAGACGTATTTCATCGGCGTGGATCAGTTCCAGGCCTGGGCAGTGGATGATGATAAGACCAACGATCTGCCGAACCTGGCTGGCCTGGTGTTCCCTGAGGATCAGGCGGGCTTCCTGGTCGGCGCGCTGGCAGCCATGATGACCAAGACCGGCAAGATCGGTGGTGTGTTTGGAACGGATGCGGTGCCACCGGTCTGGCGCTTTGGTGAGGGCTACTGCGCCGGCGCCAAGTATATCAAGCCGGATATTGAAATCTTCGTGGTCTACCACAACGATGTCGGTTTTGATAAGACTTTCACCGATCCGGAATGGGGCGCGACAACGGCCAACTCCCTGATTGACAAGGGCGCCGATGTGATCTTCGGCGGTGGTGGCAAGACCGGTAACGGTGCGGTGATTGCCACTGCACAGCGCGGCAAGTACGCGATCGGCGTGGACACCGATCAGTACTACACGCTGCCGGAAGCGGCGCCGCGGCTGCTTTCCAGCGCGATGAAGCTGCTCACACCCGGCACCTTTGAGCTGATCAAGCTGGCCAAAGATGCCCAGGCAGGAAAAGCCACCTTCCCGGCCGGCAATTATCTCGGCAAGGGTGGTTATGCGCCCTTCCATGACCTGGACAAGGAAGTGCCCGCCGAGGTGAAGGCGAAGATGGAAGAGATCAACAAGATGCTCCTGAGCGGCGAGCTTAAGACGAACGTCACGCCTGCGAAGGATGCAGGTGGGCCTTCTTTCTGCAACCCGTAACGAGACTTAAGCGTCGTTGGGGGAAAGAGGTTTCTCTTTCCCCCTTTTTCTGTACATGGTATGGGGCTGTTTTCGCGTAATTACCTGCCAACTGCCCACCAACTATGTTACATTGCGAGCCGCCGCAGGCGGCGAAGCAACCCATATCGGCCAGGAGATTGCTTTCCCCACGCTACGCTCG
>JAGHYK010000127.1 GCA_017743695.1 Chloroflexota bacterium | reverse complement strand
CCATCGTCCCCACGTTCAGATGCGGCTTCGTCCGTTCAAACTTTTGCTTCGCCATAGAAGAACTCTCCTTCTCGAAAAAGACTATACTTTGAGGATTGACTGCGCCACCGCTTCAGAGACGGGGGCGTAGTGATCAAATTCCATAGAGAATACACCACGGCCTTGCGTGGCTGAGCGTAGCTCCGTGGCATAACCGAACATTTCGCCCAACGGCACCATCGCACGAACCGCTTGCGCATTTCCAGGGCGCACTTCAATTCCCTGAATGCTGCCGCGGCGGCTATTCAACTGCCCGATGACATCCCCAAGATATTCCTCGGGCACCACCACTTCGACTTTCATGATCGGCTCCAGCAAAACAGGCGCTCCCTTCTGGATGCCTTCTTTGAAGGCCATGGAGGCCGCCATCTTGAAGGCCATTTCGCTGGAATCCACCTCATGGAAAGAACCATCGAAGAGCGTGACCTTTACATCCACCACCGGATAGCCGGCCATGACACCGCTTTCTGCCGCCTCGCGAATTCCCTTCTCTACCGCCGGGATGAACTCTCGCGGGATCACGCCGCCGACGATTTTGTCCTCAAAAATGATCCCGCTCCCAGGCGCAGCGGGTTCCAGCGAGATCACCACATGCCCATATTGTCCACGCCCGCCGGTCTGCTTGACGTAACGATGTTCGACGCGCGGCACGGGGCGGGTGATCGTCTCGCGATAGGCGACGCGCGGGCGCCCAACATTGGCCTGCACCCGGAACTCGCGCACCAGACGATCCACGATAATATCCAGGTGCAGCTCACCCATGCCCGAAATGATGGTCTGACCGGTGTTCTCATCCGTGCGAACGCGGAAGGTGGGGTCTTCTTCCGCCAGCTTGCGCAAAGCCTCACCCATCTTATCCTGATCGGCGGAGGTCTTCGGTTCGATAGCCACCGAGATCACCGGTTCGGGGAAGGAAATGCTTTCCAGGACGATCTTGCGGGATTCGCTGCAAAGCGTATCCCCGGTGAAGGTATCTTTCAAGCCGAGCACAGCCCCAATATCCCCGGCGCGGACTTCGGTAATATCTTCGCGACGGTCTGCGTACATTCGCAGCAGGCGCCCGATCCGCTCACGCTTTCCTTTGGTGGAATTCAGCACCATCTGCCCCTGCGTGATCACGCCCGAATATACGCGGAAGTAGGCCAGACGTCCAACATAAGGGTCGGTCACGATCTTGAAAACAAGAGCACTCAAAGGTGCATCATCGCTGGCTGGAAGTTCAACGATCTCCTCCGGGTTATCGGGGTTGGTGCCGCGCACCGCAGGAATATCCACCGGAGAGGGGAGATAATCCACCACCGCATCCAGAAGCGGCTGCACACCCCGATTGCGCAGCGAGGAACCGCAGAAAACTGGGGTTGCCTTGCCAGCGATGACCGCACGGCGCAATGCAGCCTTAAGCTCAGGGATCGTGATCTCTTCCCCTTCGAGGAATTTGATCGTCAGTTCATCATCCAGTTCTGCGATCCGCTCCACGAGCTGCGCTCGCGCTTCTGCTGCTGCTTCTCGCAGTTCAGCAGGGATCTCCGTCACCCGCGGCTCACGTCCAAGCTCATCATCCCAATAAATCGCCTTCTGCTCCAGCAAATCCACAACGCCGCGGAAAGAAGATTCGACGCCGATCGGCAACTGCATCGGGATAGGGTTGGCGCCGAGCCGATCACGAATGCTCTGAATCGAGCGTTCATAGGAGGCGCCGACGCGATCCATTTTGTTGACGAAGCAGATGCGCGGCACGCCATAGCGGTCGGCCTGTCGCCAAACCGTCTCACTTTGAGGCTCCACCCCTTGCACAGCATCAAAGATAACCACGCCACCATCCAGAACGCGCAGGGAGCGTTGCACTTCGGCGGTAAAGTCAATATGTCCGGGGGTATCAATCAGGTTAATCTGATACCCCTTCCATTCTGCCGAAACCGCCGCCGACACAATGGTAATGCCGCGCTCACGCTCCTGTACCATCCAGTCTGTAACCGTCGTTCCCTCATCCACAGAACCGAGTCGGTGGGTACGACCGGTATAGAACAGGATACGCTCGGTGGTGGTGGTCTTACCGGCGTCAATGTGGGCAATAATCCCGATATTCCGATAACGCTCTAAAGGATACACTCGTGCCATTTGCTTTCCTGCACCGCCAGACTAAATTCTGAAATGTGCAAAGGCGCGGTTGGCCTCCGCCATCTTATGGGTTTCATCACGCTTACGAATTGCATTCCCGGTCTCATTGGCCGCATCGATCAGCTCTGCAGCCAGTTTTTCGGGGAAGGATTTGCCGCTGCGCTGGCGCGCTGCTTCCAGAATCCAGCGGATGGCCAGCGTCAAACGGCGATGAGGAGGAACTTCCATGGGGACCTGATAGGTAGCACCGCCCACGCGACGCGGGCGAACTTCCATGATCGGGGCAGCATTTTTGAGCGCCTGGTCAAAAACCTCCAGCGGATTTTTGCCGGTTTGCTGCTCGATCCGATCCAGAGCCTGATAGACCAGGCGCGTGGCAAGGGATTTCTTGCCGCGCTTCATCACGTGATTGATCATCGCCGAAACCGTCACGCTGTGATAGCGCAAATCGGGTTGAATGGGACGTCGTTCAGGAGTACCACGTCGCATAACACACTCCTATTTCTTGCCTTTGGCCGGGGTAGCCGCTTTGCCGGTCGCCTGACCTGGCTTCGGGCGTTTTGCGCCGTACTTCGAGCGCCCCTGCTTGCGATTTTCTACCCCTTTGGTATCCAGGGTACCGCGCACAATGTGGTAGCGCACGCCCGGCAGGTCCTTCACACGGCCACCGCGCACCAGCACAACCGAGTGCTCCTGAAGATTATGACCCTCTCCAGGGATGTAGGCCGTGACTTCGATCCCGTTGCTCAGGCGCACGCGGGCGATCTTACGCAAGGCCGAGTTCGGCTTCTTGGGGGTCATGGTACGCACGACCGTGCACACGCCTCGCTTTTGGGGCGCCCCTCCGGGAACGCGAATACGCCGCTGCGTCTTCGAGTTGAAGATATACTGCAGCGCCGGCGCCTTGCTTTTAACTTTCTTGGTCTTGCGACCCTTGCGAATGATTTGATTAATCGTCGGCACAGTTCCTCCAGAAAAACCTTTTCGTGAGTTCTTCATTTAGACACTCAAATGAGGCCATCAGAATCCCACAGGATGGCCTCACTTGATGATTAACGCAAGGCAAAATTGCCTGGGCGGTGACGAAGGCCGATTTTAACACCGATCCTGTCAAACGTCAAGTTAAATGCCCAGTTCTTCGCCCAATCCCAGGAGGCCGGTTTCGATCTTCGGCGGGCGTGTCCTCTCATCCTCTTTCCCAAAGCGGATCACCTCGCCGCTTTCCGTAATCGCTTCGACCGCCAACCCCAGGCTCTGTAGCTCTTTCACCAGCACCTTGAAAGAAGCCGGCAGGCTGGGTTCTTCAATCGGCTCACCCTTGACAATGGCCTCAAACGTGCTGATTCGGCCATGTACATCATCGGATTTGACGGTAAGCATTTCCTGCAGCGTATAGGCCGCCCCATAGGCCTCCAGCGCCCAGACTTCCATTTCACCAAAGCGCTGCCCACCAAACTGGGCTTTACCACCCAGGGGCTGCTGTGTGACCAGGCTGTATGGCCCGGTGGAACGAGCATGTACTTTGTCTTCCACCAGGTGATGTAACTTCATGATGCCCATCACGCCGACCGTGACCGGTTGATCGTAAGGCAGGCCGGTTTTCCCATCCCGCAAAATCTGCTTCCCCAGGAGTGGAATGGGGATACCGGTCTCCTTCATAATCTCTTGCGCCTGCGCATCCAGGTTGTCATCCTGTGGCTCGTACCCCATAGATTGAATCCACAGCCGCAAGCAGGCGCGACGGGCCTCCTGATCAGAACGGGCGCGGCGGTTAAAATCGCTTTCCTCAAGCGGCAGGAAGATCAGGTCGGGATCGTAGCCATGGCTACGCACCCACTCCCGCGCCGCGGCCAGACGGGCATTGCTCAGTTCGCGCAGGGAATAGACATCATATCCCAACGGCCCAAGCATTTGCTCCAGGTAGAGCTGACGCACTTCATCGTCATCGCGCAGCGTGCGGGTGTCATAGCCAATTTGTTTGAGCCATTCCCACCCCGCTTTTGCCACTTCTTTCCAGGCTTCATCTACCAGCCATGCCCGCGCCAGCTCGGCCTCGATCTCTGTCTCCGTGGCGCCATCGAACACCGGCGTAATGGCGCGGAAGTTCAGACGTTTGGCCGCCCATCCCAGGTGCACTTCCAGCACCTGACCGATGTTCATACGACCAGGAACACCTAAGGGATTGAGAATGATATCCACCGGCGTTCCGTCTTCGAGGAAAGGCATATCCTCCACCGGCACTACCTTTGAGACCACCCCTTTATTCCCATGTCGGCCGGCCATTTTATCGCCGGCGGTGATCTTGCGGCGCTGCGCCACCGAGACACGTACCATCATTTCGACCCCCGGCGCCATTTCGACATCATCGTCGCGGGTGAAGACTTTGACATCCACCACCTTCCCGCGTTCCCCGTGTGGCATACGCAGGGAAGTGTCTTTGACATCGCGCGATTTCTCACCGAAAATGGCGCGCAGCAGGCGTTCCTCAGGGGTCAGCTCTTTTTCACCTTTCGGCGTAATCTTTCCAACCAGGATCGAATTCGGCCCCACTTCAGCACCGATGCGGATAATCCCGCGCTCATCCAGGTTACGGATGGCATCCTCGCTGACGTTAGGAATATCCCGCGTGATCTCTTCAGGGCCGAGTTTGGTGTCGCGCGCTTCAACCTCGTGCTTTTCGATGTGCACAGAGGTAAAGTAGTCTTCCTGCACCAGACGCTCCGAGATCAGGATAGCATCCTCAAAATTACCACCTTCCCACGAAAGGAAAGCGACGACCACGTTTTGCCCAAGCGCCAGTTCGCCACCTTCTGTGGAGGAAGAATCAGCAATCACATCCCCCTTGCGGATGCGCTGCCCTTTGACCACTGCCGGACGCTGGTCAATGCAGGTGCTCTGATTGGAACGCTGGTACTTCCGCAGGTTGTAGACGCGAATCCGTCCATCATGGGTGCGAACCGTGATGCTGCGCCCGGTGACCGAGAGCACTTCGCCATCTTCTTCGGCCACAACGACCTGGCCGGAATCCAGGGCTGCGTATTTCTCGATCCCGGTGGAAACCAGGGGCACTTCCGGACGTAGCAAAGGCACCGCCTGCGCCTGCATGTTCGATCCCATCAGCGCGCGGTTGGCATCATCATGCTCCAGGAAGGGGATCAAGGCCGCGCTGATGCCCACCACCTGATGAGGGGCCACATCCATGTAATCAATATTCTCCGGGCGGTTGAACACGAACCCGGAATGGTAGCGACAGGAGACGCGAGGACGTACGAATTCCCCATATTCGTTCAACGGGGCATTCGCCTGCGCAATCACATATTTATCCTCAGCATCCGCTGAAAGATAATCAACCTGCGTGGAAACATACGGAACAATCGGAATTTCCCCTGGCAGGCGCGAGATGCGTTCAAAGATTTCTTCCGTGATACGCTCACCATCCCGAAGGATCAATTCGCCACTTTGAGGGTCCATCAGATCGCCGCGCACGGCCCGGCCAATCAACCGACGATCTGTGGCAGGCAGTTGCTTAATCACCCGGCGATAGGGCGTTTCGATGAAGCCGTATTCATTGACACGGGCATAGGTCGCCAGTCGCCCGATCAAACCGATGTTTGGACCTTCGGGGGTCTCAATGGGGCAGATACGGCCATAGTGGGAGTGATGCACATCGCGCACATCGAAGCCTGCCCGTTCGCGTCGCAGACCGCCGGGGCCGAGGGCGGAAAGCGTCCGCTTGTGGCGCAGCTCAGACAGCGGATTGGTCTGATCCATGAACTGGGAGAGCTGGCTGGTGCCATAAAATTCGCGCAGCGCCGCTACCAGCGGGCGGATGTTGATCAGATTGATCGGCGTTGGGGTATCCGTTTTGAGGGACATCCGCTCCTTGATCACGCGCTCCATGCGTCGCAAACCGATGCGCATTTTGTTTTGCACCAGTTCTCCCACCGTCTTGACGCGGCGATTCCCCAGGTGGTCAATATCATCAGGGGGTTGCACACCATTGTTGATCTGGATCAAGCGGCGCACCAGGCGCAAAATATCTTCTTTGGTGATGGTGCGATGCTCAATGGGAACATCCAGATCGAGCTTCTGGTTCAGCTTGTACCGGCCCACGCGTTCGAGATCGTAGTGCCGTTGATCGAAAAGCTGTTCCTCCAGGAACTGACGGGCATTTTCAAGGGTTGCAGGATCGCCCGGACGCATCCGCTTGAAGAACTCCAGCAAGGCCGCTTCTGCAATCGTCAGGCCACCGGAAAGGTCCCACTCCGGCTCCTGCTTCATCGTCGAGGCGATAAACATGCGCTCCGGGTTGTTATCCACATCCTGGAACAGGGAAAGCAGCTCCTCATCCGAGCCGGTCTTGAGAGGCGAATTGGGGCGTCCATCGTTTACCGCAGCCAGCGCGCGCAGAAAAATGGTGATGGGAATGGTGCGCTTGCGGTTAAACTTCAGAATGATGTAATCGGCTTTTCGCGTCTCGAATTCCATCCAGGCCCCGCGGTCGGGGATCAGCTTGGCCATTGCCTGGGGACGTCCGGTGGAGCGGTCAATGGGGGCCTCGAAATAGACACCCGGCGAACGGATCAACTGGGAAACAACCACGCGCTCCGTGCCGTTGATGACAAAGGTGCCCTTCGGGGTCATTTCCGGAAATTCGCCCAGGAAGACATCCTGCTTGATCGGCTCAGGCACTTCGGGGCCGGCCAGAAGCACCGAGACATAGAGCGAAGAGGCATAAGTCAGATCGCGTTCAATGCATTCCTCTACCGAGTACTTGGGAGGCTCAAACCAGTATTTCAATCCCCATTGCTCCGCTTCCGGCGTGCGGCTGGGGAAGTAGAGCTTCATGCCTTTATTGTAGGATTCAATCGGAGTAATCTCATCGAAAAGCTCGGCCAACCCTTCCCGCTTGAGGCGCTGGAAAGAATCCAGTTGGACCTCGATGAGTTTGGGAAGGTTAATCACACTGTGAATACGAGCATAATTTTTGACGGGCAAACGCGCCATGTCTTTCTCCTGAGAAGAATTAAAAAGACAGTTTCCGTCTCCCTGTAGACGGCAGATGGGCAAAGGTAAATTATACTACAATTTTTGAGGGGGAACGCAAGAAAAATGGGGAGGGTACTGTATCATTCGTTCAGGAAATTCGCAGCGAGTCGCCCGAAAGCCATGAAA
>JAGHYK010000126.1 GCA_017743695.1 Chloroflexota bacterium | reverse complement strand
CGTCGTCTCCGGTACATCGAAGAACATGGAAATGAAACTGACCAACGTTGCCCGCACCAGTCTGGAGAAGTTGCGCCGAGACTACGAAGACTTCTTGCGGCAACGTGTGTTGACGCTATGGACGCGCGACGATCCGCGCCGCCAACTCCAAGGAACTGGGCGATGGCAGGTGAGAAGCTTCTGAAAAACTAATCGGGAGGAAATCGTGCGCGGCTTCGGCCTGTTGCTCTCGACGATGCAACAGCACGAAGAGGTGCTTAAAACGCTTGCTTCGAGCGCAACGTTGGGATAACTCTGGATAGGAGCATCCGTGCAATGAGACCAGTGCCATAGTTTTGCCATGGAGTGAGTTCAACGCCACGCAAGATGAAGACGCATCAGATAGACCCGAACGGCGTGCGCGACTTCCGCCACGCTGACGCCCGGCGCCCGAACAACCCGCCCGCTGGCGTCGCGCCCACGTACGAAGTCCGCGAGCGGCAGACCACGCACTACACTTACGAGCCCCACCTGGACCCGCAGCTCCAGTGGTCAGGCAAGGGAGGCGGGTCGGCGCAGGATTTCCGCTCCTAGGCTTGTCACTGGCTTTGGGGCGGGTGATGGTGCAGGCGAAGGCGACTTGACTGGTCATGGCCTTGCCTGCACAGAGGCGTGAAGGTCAGCGAATGTTTGGGCGGTTGCACGGTGCCTAGCGTTGTGCTATATATGGCGTGTAGCAGTATCATCCGATCTTGCCAGTTGAGAAAAAGGTGCCTGCGGGCATGGGTGTTTTGCTCCAGCAGGGGTGAGCGCCCAACACCGTTTGCAGCGGACAGCGGCTTCGCCACTTCAGGGTATGCGCCGCGAGCCAGCAAAGGTTTTGGTAGGCGAAGGTGTCTTGCCAGCCCCGCCGCTGCCGCTAAAACCAACCGTTGGGCGCTAAATCCGAAAGCGGTATTTTCGTGGCGATGACTTTCTCGGTTTCTAAACCTTCTAGATCACGCAACCTGAGTGTTGCTTTGGCTGTCGTTGGCCTGGTTATCAGTGTGGAATACTTCTTCCGACACTATGTTCTATTTTGGTTGCCTGTTCTCGGAACTTTAGTGGTCAACGACATGCTTTCTTTGTTTTTGGCATATTTACTCTTGCTGATCGGCCTGGGCACGTTTGTGCACGTCCGCTGGCTGCAGGAATTAGCCGCTATTGGGCAGTCTTTACGTGAGGGTGTGACCAGCTGGAATTTCACCTTCTGGGTATTGGCATTAATGCTAGGAGTTTTGGGCCTCTCTATCGTGGATCAATTACTATGGGGAAACATCGAGTTACCCATGGTGGTTAGCTCTTATCGAAATCCGACGGTATGGTTTGCCAACCTCGCTCCTATTTTGGAGGGGGTGTCATTCATTTTGGTGAATGGCCTTTTCGTGCCCATCGCAGAAGAATACCTGTGGCGCGGTCTGGTTCAAGTTCGCCTGATCCGCATTCTTCCCGCACCTTTTGCCATTGGTGTGACGGCGGTTCTTTTTTCGTTAAAACATGCGTTCGTGGATGCCTCCCTGGGACGGCGCTTCTGGCCTTGATCGCCTTTGGGGCTATTTGTGGGATTGTCGCTCAGCGTAACGATTGGAGACGTTCGGCAGCCCTGCATATGGTCGTTAACACGGTTGCCACCGCCATCGGATTAATCTTCGATCTGAGTTGAAACCGCCAAAGGCGCCCAACACGGCTTGCAGGCGACTCCGCTCCGCTCGCTATGCTCGCTTCGCGGCGGCTGAAGCGCATACCGTTGGGCGCAGATGGAATGAACTATGAAAAAAGATGACAGTGGGGCTGATGGATGGGGTGCCTGGCGCGGGGTGTTGCCTGCACAGGTGACTTTCGGACGGTAAATGTTACGGTCAGGGAGCCTTGCCTGGCAGTCTCCGCCCGCTCCTGCGCTCTGGCGGAGTGCTGAGCTGAAGGCGGGTTCACCTGGTGTGGCGCAGGCAGATGAAAACGGCTGGGCTGGCAAGGGAGGCTGGTCGGCGCAGGATGTCCGCTCCTGGGCGTGTCCCTGGCTTTGGGGCGGGCTATGTTGCAGGCGAAGGCGACTTGCCCAGGTGTGTCCTTGCCTGCAAAGAGACGTGAAGGTCAACGGATGTTCTGGCGGTTGCACTTTGCCTGGCGTTGTGCTATAAAAATCATGGGGTGTGGCAGTATCATCCGCACTTTGCCAGTTGAGAAAAGAGCGCTTGCGGGCATGGGTGTCTTGCGCCAGCAGGGGTGAGCACCCAACAACGTTTGCAGCGGACAGTGGCTTCGCCCGCCACATGCGGGACGCCCTGCCGCACGCAGAATCAAATGGTGCAGGCAGCGCGATTGGGCGTGCAAACTATTGCCGAAGGCAGCGTCGTCTCCGGTACATCGAAGAACATGGAAATGAAACTGACCAACGTTGCCCGCACCAGTCTGGAGAAGTTGCGCCGAGACTACGAAGACTTCTTGCGGCAACGTGTGTTGACGCTATGGACGCGCGACGATCCGCGCCGCCAACTCCAAGGAACTGGGCGATGGCAGGTGAGAAGCTTCTGAAAAACTAATCGGGAGGAAATCGTGCGCGGCTTCGGCCTGTTGCTCTCGACGATGCAACAGCACGAAGAGGTGCTTAAAACGCTTGCTTCGTGCGCAACCTTGGGATAACTCTGGATAGGAACATCCGTGCAATGAGACTGCAGTGCCATAGTTTTGCCATGGAGTGAGTTCAATGCCACGCAAGATGAAGACGCATCAGATAGACCCGAACGGCGTGCGCGGCGTGGCTTCGTTTCCGTTCAAACTCGGCGAGCACCAGCGAATTGCAGTGAAGGTGATTGATTCTCGAGAAAATTAGGTGGTGAGAGTAGTGCCTGCGGTAACTGTACAGCCTGGGGTGTTGTATGATAAAATTATTCGATTCTCACTGCGGTCCCCATGCTCCTGAGGTGAAAAAAGTGTCTATTTGCAGCAAGCCCCAAATTGCAATGATCTTCGTTGAGTCTGTACAAAACAAATAGAGCGTAGCGATGGCCAAAAAATCCTCCCAAAGATCACCGTTCCAGTCTATCTTTGACATCTACCTCGATGCACTCTTTGATCTCGCCCAGCGGGGCGATGCCCGTGAGGAGAGCCTTTATCCCGCCCTGAACGACCTGCTGAAAGACCTCGCCCAGGCGCAGGGACGCGCCATTCAGGTTACCGTGCTGCCCAAGCCGACCGAAGCCGGCAACCCCGATTTCCGCGTTTGGGATGGCTCGCATCAGGTCATCGGCTATATCGAGGCCAAGGCCCCCGGCGCGAAGCTCGACCAGGTGGAGACCTCCGAGCAACTCCAGCGCTATCTGCACACCTTCCCCAACGTCATCCTGACCGATTTCTACGAATTCCGCCTCTACCGCAACGGCGTGTTGCTGGAGCGCGCTCTGCTAGCCCGCCCGTTCATTGCCCAAAAACTGAAGGCGAAGCCGCCCACCGAGCAGGTGGAGGCGCTGACGCGTCTCTTCAAGACCTTTTTCTCGTTCGCTCTGCCGCCTTCCTTCACCGCCGAAGACCTGGCCCGTGACCTGGCGCGGCGCACGCGCTTCATGCGCGATGAAGTCATCCGCCCGGAATTGAAGCAGCAGGTCACCGTCCAGCAAGGTCCGTTGTACGGCTTCTATGATGCCTTCCGGAAGTACCTCATCGCCAGCCTGACCGAAGATCAGTTCGCCGATCTCTATGCCCAGACCATCACCTACGGCCTCTTCGCCGCCCGCACCCGCGTTTCCCCCCAACCGTCGCAAGCGGGACCCGGCGGATTCAACCGCCAGGCGGCCTATGACCTCATCCCCTCCACCATCGGCATCCTGCGCAATGTCTTCAAGTACATCTCTATTGACGATCCTTCCCCACAAATGGCGACCATCGTAGACGACATCGCTGCTGTGCTAAATGCCGCCGATGTGCAGGCTATCCTGAAGCAGTACTACCAGCAGGGCAAGGGCGATGACCCCATCCTGCATTTCTATGAGACCTTCCTGGCCGAGTACGATCCCGAAACCCGCGAGCGGCGCGGCGTCTATTACACCCCGCAGCCGGTGGTGCGTTACATCGTCCGCGCGGTGCATGACCTGTTGAAGACCCGCTTCAGCCTGGCCGATGGCCTCGCTGATAAGAGCGTCACCCTGCTCGACCCGGCCGCCGGCACGCTCACGTTCCCGGCAGAGGCCATTCAACTGGCGTTTCAGGCGTTCACGAACAAATACGGAGCGGGCGCCAAAGGCAACTTCCTACGTGAGCACATCCTGCCGCACTTTTACGCCTTCGAGTTGCTCATGGCTCCGTATGCCATTGGCCATATCAAAATCGGCTTTCTGCTGGAAACCCTGGGCGTACCGCTCAGGAACGGCGAGCGCTTTCAGTTCTACCTCACCAACACGCTGGAAATGGAAGACCTGCAACAAATCGCCATCCCTGGCCTGGCCTCACTTTCTCAGGAAAGCCATCTGGCAGCTCGCGTCAAGAAACAGGAGCCGATCCTGGTCATCCTGGGCAATCCGCCCTACTCGGGCATCTCGGCCAATCAGAACGACTGGACCGAGGAACTGCTCAAGACCCACCTGGACGGGGCGCAGAGTTACTACACCGTGGATGGCCAGCCGCTCGGCGAGAAAAAAGTTTGGCTGCAAGATGACTACGTCAAGTTCCTGCGCTTTGCCCAGTGGAAGATTCACAAGGCCGGGCGCGGCATTGTGGCGATGATCACCAACCACGGCTACCTGGATAACCCCACCTTCCGCGGCATGCGCCAGAGCCTGCTCAAGACCTTCGACGAAATCTACATCCTCGACCTGCACGGCAACAGCCTGAAGCGCGAGACCGCCCCCGATGGCAGCGCGGACGAAAATGTCTTCGACATCCGGCAGGGCGTGGCGATTGGAATCTTCGTCAAGTATGGCGAGTCAGCAGGAGAGAAGAATCCTTCTTCGTCGCGGGTTTATCACGCCGATCTCTACGGCAAGCGCGAAGAAAAATACGCTTGGCTCGATTTGCACAACCTCTCCACCGCCGGCTACCAGCTCATCAAGCCTGTCTCCCCCTACTACTTTTTCGTCCCACGCCAAAACCAAGACTCACAGAGCTACCTTAGCTGGCCAAAAGTAACCGAGATATTCCCAATCTATGTGACGGGCGTGGTGACAGCGCGGGATCATTTTGTGATTTCTTTTGACGTTGGCGAGCTTAGCCGACGCATTTCACAGTTTCGCGATCTTTCTCTCCCTGATGAAATCATTCGAGATGCTTACAAGTTGAAGGATACACGAGGCTGGAAGCTGTCTCAAAATAGAAGAGAACTGGCTAAAGATCAGGATTGGGATGCTTATTATCAAACAATCTTATACCGACCTTTTGATGTGCGGTATATCTACTACACACCCAAGATGGTAGATTGGCCCCGCCCCGAAGTCATGCGCCACATGCTGGCCGGGGAAAATCTGGCGCTATGCGTAGGCCGTCAAGGACAGGTTGTCGGTCCAGGAGAGTGGACACTTGCTTTTTGTGCAAAGCACATCGTGGACTTCAACATGTTTTATCGAGGAGGCAACGTAAACTTCCCTCTCTACCTTTATCCCTCCACCGAATCGTCGGATATGTTCCACCAGGCGCGCCAGCCCAACCTGGCCGACTGGCTGCTGCCCAAACTGAGCGCCGCTTATGGCTTCACCCCCACGCCGGAAGAGGTGCTGGCCTATATCTACGCCGTCCTCTACAGCCCGACCTACCGCCAGAAGTACGCCCAGGAACTGCGCACCGACTTCCCGCGCATCCCCATCACGGCGGATGCCGACCCCTTCCGCCAGATGACCGACCTGGGCCAACAACTGATTGCTCTGCATTTGCTGCGTAACCCTGCCAACACCACCGCGGTCAAGTATCAAGGTCAGGGCAGCGATGTGGTGAAGAAGGTGCGCTATGACGCAGCCACCGGGAGGGTGCACATCAATGCCGACAAATACTTCGAGGGCATCACGCCGGAAATGTGGGAATACCGGATTGGCGGCTATCAGGTGCTGGAAAAATACCTGAAAGACCGCAAAGGCCGCCGCCTGGATGACCCCGTGCGCTACATTCACATCGCCTCCGCCATTGCCGAAACAATCCGCCTGCAGCAGCAGATAGATGCTCTCTATCCGCAGGTGGAGGCGCAGACGATCTGACTGTTTTCGCCGATGGTCTGTTCTTCACAATTCTGTGGCCGAATAGGCGCCTTTATGCTCGTTGATAACCCCATCCTTAACTCCCCCTTTGAAGAGCCTGCGCGCTACTGGGCTTATGAGGAAGGCCAGCCGGTGCTCAAAGAGGGGCGTCGCCCAGCCGGCTACTATCTGAAGCCGCGTACGCGCGGGCCACAGACGTCCCTGTTCGAGGAAGAGTTCGTCCCGCTGGAGCAGGTCAACACCATTCGGGAACGGGTCAAAGCGTGGCGGGAGCGCGGCTACCCCGGCGTGACACCCATCACTCGGCGGTTGCTCAACCACTGGAGCAACCTGAGCAGGAGCGCAAACTCTTCTTCTGCCAGCGCGAAGCCGCCGAGACCCTCATCTGGCTCATCGAAGCCTCACCTGCGGAAAAGCAGGGCATCGCCATCCCCAAGGACAACGGCCTTACCCGCTACGCCTGCAAGATGGCAACGGGTAGCGGCAAAACCGTGGTCATGGGCATGGTCATCGCCCACCAGGTGCTCAACAAGCTGGCCAACCCTCAGGACCGGCGATTCTCCGATGCGGTGCTCCTGGTATGCCCCAATCTCACCATCCGCGAACGCCTGCAAGTGATCCTCCCCTGGAAGCCCGGCAATTACCATGAGAAATTTGACCTGCTGCCAGGCGGGATGATGGAGCGACTGCAACAGGGTCGCTTTCAGATTACAAACTGGCATCTCTTCCAGCCCAGAGACGACAGACGCTCAAAAAGCGTCGTGCAGCGCGGCGTGGAAAGTGATACAGCGTTCTTCGGCGGGTGCTCAAAGAGCTGGGCAACAAGCAAAACATCGTGGTCATCGCCGACGAGGCGCACAAGAGCCAATACGACTTCATTGACGGCTTCGCGCGCCACATGCGGGACGCCCTGCCGCACTCATGATCAAATGTGCAAGCAGCGCGATCGGGCGTACAAACTATTACCGAAGGCAGCGTCGTCTCCGGTACATCGAAGAACATGGGAATCAAACTGACCAACGATTCCCGCGCCAGTCTGGAGAAGTTGCGCCGAGACTACGAGGACTACTTGCGGCAACGTGGATTACCGCTGTGGCTGCGCGACGATCCTCGCCGCCAACTCCAAGGAGCTGGGCGATGGCGGGTAATTCTCACTGCGTTGAATA
>JAGHYK010000009.1 GCA_017743695.1 Chloroflexota bacterium | reverse complement strand
CCGGCAGGCTGGAAAGCCTGCCCTACGGCGGTCTGCGGTTCACTGTCCACCGTCCATCGTTCACAGTGTAGCCCTCCCAAAATTTTATCTTATTTAACTAATGTTAACATCAAATCTCATACATTTTTCCTTGCAAAAAAACGCAAACCGTCGTATGATTCAACGGGAACATTCCCACAAACCTTTCGCGAGGAGAAGTAATATGAACAAGCGTCTCTCCCTACTTTTTGCGTTTGTGGCTGTGCTGGCGCTGCTCCTTTCTGCCTGCGGCCCGGCAGCGACTCCCACGGCTGAGCCGACCAAGGCCCCTGCTCCCACTGCGACGCCTGAGCCGACCAAAGCGCCGCCGGCCCTGGGGAGCCCTGAGAATCCCATCATTATGGGATTGGCGCCATCGGCTACTACGCAGGAGCTGCAGACGGGTGGTGAGGCCATCGCTGCCAAGCTCAGTGAAATAACCGGCTATACCATCAAAGTCACTGTGCCGACCTCCTACAGTGCTCTGGTGGAAGCGATGGGCGCCGGTAATGCGCATATTGGCTGGCTACCGCCCTTCGCCTATGTTGTGGCCCATGCCAAAGGCTATGCTGATGTGGCACTGGCCGTGATCCGCTTCGGCTCCGATCACTACGGGGCGCAATTCATTGCCAACGCTGCTCGTGGCTTCACCTCCTACTACGATCCGGCCACCGGCAAGAACACTGCAGATGCCAAAACGGCGCTTGCGCAATTCCAGGATAAGAAGCCCTGCTGGACGGATCCGCTCTCCTCTTCTGGCTATGTGATTCCGTTGGGCATCCTTCAGAAGAACGGAATCAAGGTCAAAACGGGTGCATGGGTGCAGGGACACTCGACGGTGGTGAAATCCATCTATCTCAGCCCGAACGGCGAGATCTGCGATTTTGGCGCCACCTTCATTGACGCTCGCTCCGGCGTCGCCAAGGATTTCCCGGACGTCAACGAGAAGGTGGTGATCATCTGGGTGACCGATCCGATTATCCCCAATGACAATGTCTCCTTTGCTTCCAGTGTCCCGCAGGAAGTGCGCCAGAAGATCACCCAGGCGCTGTTGGACCTTGCCCAGACCGAAGAGGGGAAGACCTTGCTCAAGAATGGAGGCTATGACATTCAGGGCCTGAAGGTCGTGGATGACACCTTCTATGACGAGTTCCGCGTCTACCTCGAGGCTTCGGGTGTAGATGTCACCAGCCTGGTGAAATAAGCATTCTCAGCGCAACCGGAGAGGGAG
Organism: Chloroflexota bacterium; assembly: GCA_017743695.1. Classification (GTDB taxonomy): domain Bacteria; phylum Chloroflexota; class Anaerolineae; order Anaerolineales; family Villigracilaceae; genus 630D-37. The sequence goes on along the minus strand of JAGHYK010000009.1, from coordinate 27,715 downwards.
AAGCCATTTCTCCCTCTCTTTTTTGCATATGACCGCCCTGGATTCCTGCGGAGAACGCTGGCGCTTTTTGATCTCTCTCGCATGGGTAACCTGGAACAATGGTCGGGAGCGTCCTTTCGGAGGATGCTGAATGGTTGTCTGCCGATCCGCGTGGAGGGGAGAGGGATTGCCCATCGTCCGTCGTCTATTCACCCTCCATTGCCTGGCGTCCATTCCACCACTAAGGAGTTTTCATGCTGCGTGTCGAGCATTTGACCAAAATCTACCCCAACGGCACCGTTGCGCTGAAGGATGTCAGCTTTGAAGTGCCGGATGGCGAATTCCTGGTCGTGATCGGCCTTTCAGGCTCTGGAAAATCTACCTTGTTACGGTGCATTAACCGCTTGATCGAACCCACAGAGGGGAAAATCTACTGGAACGATGTGGACATCACGGCTGCTTCTCCCGCCCAGTTGCGCCAGATCCGGCGCCAGATTGGGATGATTTTTCAGCAGTTCAACCTGGTCAGGCGTTCAAAGGTGATCACGAATGTTCTGGCCGGGCGATTGGGATATGTCAACCCGTGGCTGAGCCTGCTGGGCATCTGGCCGGCAGAGGAGCGCAGGCGTGCGCTGGCTGCGCTGGAGCGGGTGGGGATCGCCGATAAGGCCTATGAGCGCGCCGATGCGCTTTCCGGAGGTCAGCAGCAACGGGTGGGGATTGCCCGTGCTCTGATGCAAGAGCCGCGGCTGATCCTCGCCGACGAACCGGTGGCCAGCCTGGACCCGGTGCTGGCGCATTCTATTTTGCAATATCTGGAAGAACTGAACAAAGAAGGGGTCACCGTTATCTGTTCGCTTCATTTCCTCGACCTGGTACATCGCTACGCCACCCGTGTCATTGCTCTCAAGCAGGGGGTGAAGGTGTTTGAAGGAAAACCGCAGGAGATTGATCGTCAACGCTTCAAGGAAATCTACGGCGAAGAAGCGCAAGAAGTGCGCGCAGCCTCGTTGTGAGGGCATATGTCCGAGCGGAAATGGTTGCTTTCGGCATTTCTTCCCGGCGCAGGCCAGTTTTTGGGGGGACGCAGGTATCGGGGGGGCGCGATCTTGCTTCTCTGGTTGATCCTGGTGGTTATTGTAGCTGCCTATGGTCAACCAATCTGGTGGATTTCGCCCATCCTGATCTGGTTATGGAACATCTGGGATGCGTTTCACCTGCAACGTCTGGGCCGTGAAGCCTCTCTTTTCCTGCCGCTGCTGGCAGGCCTGAGCGTGCTCTATGGCATTGGCTGGCAGATCACCCAGATCGATCTCCGTTCGGCAGATATGCGCCGTGCTTTGCAGATCGTGCGCCCCATGTTGCGCCCGGATTTTGTCCAGCCCCGACGCGAACTGAATCAGATGTGGGTCGAAATCCTGGTGCCCTGCAAAGAAAATCCGCCGCGTGCTTTCAACAAGCTGGATGGAAAGACGGCGATGGCGACTCCGGATTGTGCGCGGGTAGGCGAAGTAGTCATCGTCTCGGTACAGGGATTGTGGCCGAATACGGATACGCAAATCTGGTGGCAAACCCCGATTGGCGATCCCAAGATGCTTGGCCCCAACGAATCGCAGATGCTGATCCTGCCCACGGATGACAACGGGGCGTTGAGCGCCACGATTCGCGTCCCGACGACGGCGCTGGTGGCCGCCCCGGATCCTTCCCTGGCGCTGCCTCATCGAGTGTATTTCGATCAGTACCGGAATGTGGGCGGTTGGGAACTCTCCTTCAACGGGCGCGAAGTCCTCAAAGGCGCCGGCGTGACGATCGCCATGGCGCTCATGGCGACTGTGCTGGCCTCTCTCTTCGCGATTCCGATTAGCTTCCTGGCCGCGCGTAACCTGATGGGGGGACATCCCGTGACATTTGCGATTTATTTCGCGGTACGCACTTTCTTGAACGTGCTTCGTTCCATTGAATCTTTGATCCTGGCCCTGATCTTTGTGGTGATCGTTGGTCTGGGGCCGTTTGCCGGTGTACTGGCATTGGCATTGCACTCCATCGCTGCGCTTGGCAAGTTATATGCAGATGTGCTTGAGAGCATTGACCCCGGCCCCATTGAGGCCATTCGAGCAACCGGTGCGAATTGGGCACAGGTGGTGCGTTACGCGGTGATCCCGCAAATCATCTCACCTTTTGTCGCTTTCACCATTTATCGTTGGGATATTAACGTGCGTTCGGCTACGATCATCGGCCTGGTCGGAGGGGGAGGGATCGGCTACTTGCTGGTGGAACTGATCCGCATCAATGATATGCGTGGGGTGAGTGCCGTGTTTATCACGATTGCCGTCATCGTCATCGCGCTGGATGTTCTCAGCGCACGCATTCGCGAGAGGTTGGTGTGAGATGCAGGCAATGCCAGCACTTCAACGCATCACTCGCAGCGCTTTGTTGATCGCTCTGGTCATTGTGGTGTTGGGCTTTTCCTGGCGAGCGACGGGAATAGACCTGCCACGGTTGCTGCGGGATCTCCCCAAAGGGGCAACGCTGGTTCGAGCCTTTCTGACCCCCGACCTTTTCACCCGCGAGGTGGAAACTTCTGTTATCGGCGTAGACTTTCCTGTACCTTGTGGCTCTGCGCCGCAGGGTGTGCCTCCCACCAATGGACCGCGTCTGCTGCCCTCGGTGGGATGTGCTGCGCCAGGCGAGACGTTTACGCTGATGGGAAAAGAATTCCCGGCCTCCAGTGAGATCCTTGTGCGCTGGCTCTTGCCGGATGGGCGTACACTCAATGCCGTGCGCGTTCGGACGGATGCACAGGGCGCGTTCACTGCCACGTTGCAGGCGCGCCCGATCTTAACCACACAGGACGGGAAATCCGCCCGCCTGGAAGCAGAAATTCAGCGCCCGGTGGGAGGGTTGAAGCCCAGTCAGGCGCTGCGAGATGTAGCCCGTGAGATGTTTGTCACCATCTTCATGGCCTTGCTTTCCACAACGATTGCCACGTTGATCGCCGCACCGCTTAGCTTCCTGGCTGCCAGCAATATCACCCGCCGGGGATGCCTCGGAAGTGGTGTCTATTATCTGAGCCGTTCCTTCTTCAACATCATCCGTGCCTACGATCCCCTGGTCATGGCGACCATTTTCGCCTTCTGGTTGGGGTACGGGCCGTTTGCGGGTGTGCTGGCCCTGACGGTGGTGACCATTGCTTCGCTGGGAAAGCTCTTTTCCGAAGTGGTCGAGAACATTGATCCGGGGCCGCTGGAAGCGCTCCAGGCCTGCGGCGCCAATCGCTTGCAAACCGTCCGTTACGCGGTGGTTCCCCAGATCGTGCCGGATTTTATTTCCTTCATCATTTATCACTGGGATATTAACGTGCGCATTTCCACCATCATCGGTTATGTTGGTGGCGGGGGAATTGGCTTTTACCTGAGCCAGCGCATTAATGGCTTTGAATACAATCAGGCCGGCACGGCGCTGTGGGCGATTGTGATCGTTGTCTGGCTGATGGATTTCCTGAGCGCCGAGGTGCGTAAACGGGTGGTTTGAAACATGCTTTGCGATTCTGCCTGCTGTGACAAACATCACTACCTGGGCACGGGCGCAAATGTTATAATCTTCACTGATACATTCTGTCTTGTGGAGAGAGGAAAATGGCCTATAAGAACATTCAAGTACCCCCAGAAGGAGAGAAGATTCTCTTTCGGGATGGCAAATTGCAGGTTCCCGATCACCCGATTTTGCCGTTCATCGAGGGAGATGGAACGGGGCGCGACATCTGGCGTGCCTCGGTGCGCGTCTTTGATGCCGCTGTCCAGAAGGCCTATGGCGGGCGGCGCAAAGTGCACTGGATGGAAGTCTACGCCGGGGAAAAATCGTTCAAACTTTTCGGCACCTGGCTGCCCGAGGAGACGGTCGAGGCTTTCTCTGAGTTCCTGGTTGGGATTAAAGGCCCCCTGACAACGCCCATTGGCGGTGGCATCCGCTCGCTGAACGTGGCTTTGCGCAAACAGCTCGATCTCTATGTCTGCCAGCGCCCGGTGCGCTATTTCCAGGGCGTGCCTTCGCCAGTAAAGCATCCGGAATATGTGGACATGGTGATCTTCCGTGAAAATACGGAGGACATCTATACCGGGATCGAATTCCAGCATGGCACAGAAGAAGCGGAGCGTTTCCGTCGCCTGCTTCAGGAGCATTTCCCCAAAGAGTATGCCAAAATTCGCTTCCCGATGACCGCCGGCTTCGGTGTGAAACCGGTCTCTGTGGAGGGCACTGAACGGCTGGTACGCGCCGCCATTCGTTGGGCGCTGGCGAACAAGCGTCGCAGTGTGACCATGGTGCACAAGGGCAACATTATGAAGTTCACCGAAGGCGCTTTCCGTGACTGGGGCTATGCGCTGGCCAGGCGTGAATTCCGCAACGAGATCGTTACGGAGCGCGAATCGTGGATTTTGAGCAATAAAGAGAACAATCCCTCCCTGAGCGTTGAGGAAAATGCGCGCATGATTGAGCCGGGCTTTGGGATGATGTCTCCGGAACAGCAGCAGGCCGTGATGCGCGAGGTCGAAGAGGCGCTGGCGCTCTGGCCAACGCACGGGGATGGGAAATGGAAGAGCAAGCTGCTGATCAGGGATACGATTGCGGATGTCACGCTGCAGCATGTGCTCATTCGCCCCCGTGACTTCGATGTGATTGCTACCCTCAACCTCAACGGAGATTACCTCTCCGATGCGCTGGCTGCCCAGGTAGGTGGTATTGGGATTGCTCCGGGCGCGAATATCAACTATGATACCGGTCACGCCGTCTTTGAGGCTACCCACGGTACGGCGCCCAAGTATGCTGATCTGGATAAAGTCAACCCCGGCTCGGTCATCCTTTCTGGCGAGATGATGTTCCGTTACATGGGTTGGCACGAGGCGGCTGATTTGATCATCAAAGGGATGGAAGGCGCTATCGCAGCCCGCACGGTCACTTATGACTTCGCCCGCCTGATGGAGGGTGCGAAAGAGGTCAAGTGTTCAGAGTTCGCTACGGCTGTGATTGAGCACATGGACGATTGAGTGGGGGGAGGGGCCTGATGCCCCTCTCACTTTATCTTGCCTGAGGAGGTCGTATGTCTTCGCTCAAAACTGCCTTTTCCGGTTATGTGCGGTACAAAGGAAGAGCGGGCCACTGGGCTTTTTTGCTTCATCGCATCACTGGCCTGGGAACATTACTTTTCCTGACCATCCACATCGTGGATACGTCCTTTGTCTACTTCGCCCCGCAACTCTATGAACATGCGATTGCCCTCTATCGCAATCCATTGTTCATGGCGGGAGAAATCTTGCTGGTGTTTTCGCTGATCTACCATGGCGTGAATGGCTTGCGCATCACCATTTTTGACCTGTGGAAACCCGAGTGGTGGGAGATCCACGACGAGCGCAAATCGGTACTCCTGACCCTGATCGTCGCCATTGTGCTCTGGTTACCGGCCGCAGCGATCATGGGGTATAAGTTGCTCGAGTATGGTTTTGGCTTCTTTGGTGGTTAAATCAGGAGGAAACATGAGCGGTCAACGTTCGGTAAAAATCAAACCCAATTACGAAGTGATCGCCTGGAAGTGGATGCGTTATACCGCCATTGCCCTCATTCCCCTGGCCTGGTTCCATATGATCCTGCAAGATGTGCTGGTGGGAGTGCATCGCATTGACCTGAACTATGTGCAGGTGCGTTGGGCCTTTTGGGGATGGCGCGTATATGACTTTTTCCTGCTCGCTTTTGCTTTTGCTCACGGTGTGAACGGCCTGCGCCAGGTCTTGATGGATTATATCCACAGCGAAAAGGCGCGGATTTGGGTTTCCTGGGGGCTGTTGGTTTTCTGGTTGGTGATTTCGCTGATCGGCGCCTTCGCAATTATTGGCGGGGTGCGCATGCCGTCTTCATAGGGAGGTAGCATATGACCCAGGTGCATCAATACGAAGTAGTGGTGGTCGGAGCAGGAGGAGCCGGCCTGATGGCTGCGCTCTATGCCTCGCGTAAAGCAAAAACCGCCGTCATCAGTAAGCTGTATCCCACCCGTTCCCATACCGGCACTGCACAGGGAGGGATCGGGGCTGCCTTGGGAAACCTGGAAGAGGATCACCCGGAGTGGCATACCTTTGATACCGTCAAGGGCTCAGACTATCTGGGCGATCAGGATGCGATTGAGTTCATGTGCAATGAGGCCCCAGGCATTGTCTATGAGCTGGAACATATGGGGTTGCCCTTCGACCGCACGCCCGATGGACGGATCATGCAGCGACCCTTCGGCGGGCATACCAACAACATCACCGGCAAACCGGTACGCCGTGCCTGCCATGCAGCCGACCGCACCGGGCACATGATCCTGCAAACCCTGTATCAGCAATGCATTAAGAATAACGTCGTCTTTTTTGATGAATTCCAGGCAGTAGACCTGATCATGGTAAACGGGCAGGCTGCCGGCGTGGTGGCTGTGGAGCTGGCCACCGGTGAGCTTCACGTTTTCCATGCCAAAGCGGTGATCTTCGCAACCGGTGGCCATGGGCGCATTTGGGAGGTGACTTCCAACGCCTACTCCTTCACCGGCGACGGCCCGGCCATGGTGCTGCGCCATGGTTTGCCGCTGGAGGACATGGAATTCTTCCAGTTCCATCCGACCGGCATCTACAAGCTCGGTATCCTGATCACGGAAGGAGTGCGCGGGGAAGGCGGTGTGCTCATCAACGGGAAGGGCGAGCGCTTCATGGAAAGATATGCGCCTCGCGTCAAAGACCTGGCCTCGCGCGATGTGGTCAGCCGGGCCATTTATCTGGAAATTCGCGAGGGGCGCGGCGTCAACGGCAAGAATTACGTCTACCTCGACGTGCGGCCGGAAACGGTCAATAAATATGCCGAACTGGATGGGCGCACCAACCCCGATGGCACGCCCTATCGCGTGACCGGAGAGCAAATCTTGAAAAAACTCCCGGACATCATAGATTTCTGCCGTACCTATCTGGGCGTGGATCCGGTCACCCAGCCCATGCCCATCCAGCCCACCGCGCATTATGCCATGGGCGGCATTCCAACGACGATGTACGGCGAGGTGATCTCTGATGCAAAGAACACGATTGTGCCCGGCCTGTATGCCGCCGGCGAGTGCGCCTGCGTTTCTGTACATGGCGCCAATCGCCTGGGGACAAATTCCCTGCTCGACCTGGTGGTCTTTGGCAAGCAGGCAGGGCTGCGTGCGGCTGAATTCGCAAAAGGCGCCTCCTTCCAGCCGTTGCCCGCAGATCCAACTGATTATGCCCGCGCCCAGTTAGAGCGCTTCCGCACCGCAGATGGAAGCGAAAATGCCTTCCACATCGCTCAAGAGATGCGCCATGAAATGTTTGAGAATATGGGCGTCTTCCGCACCGAGGAGGGCATGACCCATGCCCTGAACAAAATTCGCGAGCTGAAGGAGCGTATGCGCCATGTCCGCGTCTCCGATACGGGCAAAATCTTCAACCTCGAGCTGATGAACGCCTGGGAGCTGAGCAATCTGCTCGATCTGGCGGAGGTGACTACGATCTCGGCGCTGGCGCGCAAGGAAAGCCGCGGCGCCCATGCCCGTGAAGACTATCCCAAACGTGATGATCAGAACTGGCTCAAGCACACCATGGTCTGGATGGATGAGAAGGGCGAAACGCGCCTGGATTACAAGCCGGTTGTGATCACCAAATATCAACCGAAGGAGCGCACCTATTAGGAGGTTCCCATGCTGGTCACAGTTAAAATCTTGCGCTATAACCCGGAAAAGGATGCCCAACCTTCTTACCAGACTTTCCAGGTAGAGGCAGAAGAAACCGATCGCGTGCTGGACCTGTTGGAGAAGATCAAGGGCGAACAGGATGGGAGCCTGAGCTTTCGTCGCTCTTGCGGCCATGGTATCTGTGGCTCCGATGCCATGCGCATTAACGGCATGAACCGTCTGGCCTGTAAGACGCTGGTGCGCGATGTGGGCGATCAGATTACGGTCGAACCTCTCCTCGGCCTGCCGAAGATCAAAGACCTGATCGTGGATATGAAACCCTTCTTTGATCACTACCGCCGCGTCATGCCCTATTTCATCTCGGATCTGCCAGTGCCCGAGGATGGGCGCGAACGTTTGCAATCGCCCGAGGAGCGTCTGCGCTTCGATGACACGACCAAGTGCATCCTCTGCGCCTGCTGCACGACTTCCTGCCCTTCCTTCTGGGCCAACGATCAGTACTACGGCCCGGCGGCGATTGTCAACGCGCACCGCTTCATTTTCGATTCTCGCGATACGGCTACCGCCGAACGCCTGCAAATCCTGGCCGAGGAAATGGGCGTCTGGCGCTGCCGCACGGCCTTCAACTGCACCGAGGCCTGTCCGCGGGAGATTCAGATCACCAAAGCGATTGCGGAGGTCAAGCAAGCGATCCTGAGCGGCAAGGTCTGAGCGCAGGCGAGCTCGTGCATGGTAACCATCTCCCCTAAGCAATGAAAAACCCTCTGTCTCTGGTCATTGCGAGCGTAGCGCATGTCCCGAGCGGAGCGTGGGGAGAGCAATCTCCTGGCCGATAAATGGATAGTCGGTGGGCAGTGGCAGGTAATTACGTGCATTCTCCTCTCCGTTCAGCCGATCTCGCTGCGGATCCTGAAAGAGACAGAGTCGTGCAGCCTCGTGAATAGGTCTTGTTCAGGGATGGGTCTCCCCATCCCTGTTTTTTTGTAGAGCAAGCCAGGATGGCCTTCTGACAGAATATTTATATCTCTCTTGCGTTTTTCTTACACCTTCTCTGTAATTTAGAAACTGAAAACGATATTGAAATCCTTTGCTCAGGAGGTGGCATATGACCAACCTGATTCGCTGGGAGCCCTTCCGCGAAATGCTCACACTGCGCGAAATGATGGATCGGATGATCGATGAGGTCTTTGAGCGCCCGTTCGGCGTGACCTTTGCAGGGCAGGTGCCTGCGATTGATATGTATCAAACGGATAACGAAGTCGTGGTGAAGGCGGCCCTGCCGGGTGTCAAAGCGGATGATGTGCAAATCAGCGTGACCGGCGATGTGCTGACCATCAAGGGCGAAATCAAGCAGGAGGAAGAGCAGAAGGGTCGCAGCTACCACATCCGCGAACATCGCTGGGGCGCTTTTGAACGCAGCATTATCCTGCCGACAGCGGTGGTCGCGGACAAGGCCAGGGCCGAGTTCGAGAATGGTATCCTGACCATCACTCTGCCCAAGGCCGAAGAGGTGCGCCCGAAGACCATCACCGTCAAAGCGAAATAATCCGCACTGCAGCGCGTGAGAGCCGCGGGAGACCGCGGCTCTTTTTTTGGACGCTGGACGGTGGAGAGCTGTAGGGGCTTTCCAGCCCGTCAGACCGCTGACCTTGCAAAACCTTGACACTTCTTCCCCTCCGTGATATAACCCCGCCCAACATGTTCACCCTGTGCTCCATGACCACTACCATGACTTTCCCCGGCCCAACCGCGCGGGGCATGGCTGGTTAGTGGAGCAATTCGGCCTTTGGCATATGGCCCCGCTTCGGCGGGGCTAATTTTTTTCCAGGAGGCGCAATATGTCCCAAGATACGCTGATTATCAAATTCGGTGGAACGTCGGTCGGCAGCGTGGAGGCCATGGGCAAGGCGGTACAGATCATCTCCAGACTTTCAAGGGAATGGCCCCATCTGGTCGTAGTCACCTCCGCGCTCTCCGGTATCACCGATTTGCTGCTTCGCGAAGCGAATCGGGCGGCGAAGACGGGGGAAGCCAGCCATCTGGAAGCGGCGGAAGCAGAACTGCGCACCCGCCACCAGAGCATTGCCGAGGCGTTGCTCCCCGACGATCTACGCGCCCCGGTCATGGAAGAAATCCAGCAGTTGATCGGGAATTTCAGCCAGTTGAGCCGGGCGATTGCAGTTCTGGGAGAGGCCACGCCGCGCGCCCTGGATGCCATCGCTTCCCTGGGAGAGCGTATGAGTGTGCGGCTGCTTTCGGCCGCCTGCCGGGCGCAGGGACTTGCCACCCATGCCATCGAAGCCAGCCAGCTTATTCTCACCGACGATCGCTTTCAAAATGCCCATCCCGACTTTACGGCTACAACCGGGCGTGCCCGTGCCGTTCTCTGGCCTCTCCTGCAGGCGGGACGCATTCCGGTTGTGACAGGGTTCATCGGTGCGACCCCCCAGGGCGTCGTCACAACGTTGGGGCGCGGCGGCTCGGATTATTCTGCCGCCATCCTCGGCGCCGTCTTGCCGGCTCAAGAGGTCTGGATTTATACCGATGTGGATGGCGTCATGACCGCCGATCCACGCCTCGTTCCCGAGGCGCGTACCCTGGCGGAAATCTCCTATCGAGAACTTTCCGAGCTGGCTTACTATGGGGCCAAAGTCGTGCATCCCAAGACGGTGCGCCCGGTCATCGAGGCCGGCATCGGGCTGCGCATTTGCAACACCTTCAACCCCGATCATCCAGGTACACGCGTCGTGCCCGAAAGAGTTGAGACGAATGGTCAGGCGCTGCGCGCCGTGACGGCGATTCGCGGGCAGCGTCTGGTGACCATTGAGGGGCGCGGTATGCTGGGCGTGCCCGGCGTCGCCGCCCGCGCTTTCGGCGCAGTCGCCTCAACCGGTACCAGCGTCCCCTTCATCACCCAGGCCTCCTCGGAACAATCCATCTGTTTCTCCATCCCTTCTACTGCCCACGAAGAAGTGATCAGGGCTTTGCAGCAGGCTTTCACGCTCGAACTGAATCGAGGCGATATAGACCGCGTTTGGGCCAGCGAGGAGATCGCTATCATCACCGTCGTAGGGCAGGGGATGCGCGAGACGCCGGGCGTGGCGGGTAAGATTTTCAGCGCTTTGGGAAATGAGAACATCAACGTCTGGGCAATCGCTCACGGTTCGTCGGATGTCTCGATCAGTCTGGTCGTCGCGCAGGAAGATACAGAACGCGCCGTGCGTGCGATCCATCGGTTGATCGTTGACCATGGGGCCGCGTAGCCGTGGGGAGCGTGTTCGTGTTGTCTGGTTATCCGCATTTCTCGGAAAGGAGGTGGTTCCATGAAAATCCCTGTTGCTGTTTTGGGAGCGACCGGTATGGTCGGGCAGCGTTTTGTAGCCCTGCTGGCCGATCATCCCTGGTTTGAAATCGTCGCCGTGGCGGCTTCGGAGCGTTCGGTTGGAAAGTCATATGCCGAAGCTGTTCACTGGTTGCTTGCGGAGCCGTTGCCCGAAGCGATCGCGGGAATGCGCCTGCTCGACCCGTTGCCCGAAAAAATGGCGGCAGCGCAGATCGTCTTCTCTGCCCTGCCAGCCGATCAGGCTCGCATGTTGGAGCCGGAATTCGCCAGGGCAGGCAAGATCGTATGCTCCAACGCTTCCGCCTTTCGCATGGAGACGGATGTACCTCTCCTGATGCCTGAAGTCAACGCCGGGCACATTGCCCTGATCGAGGTGCAGCGTCGGAATCGTGGCTGGGAGGGAGCGATCCTGACCAATCCAAACTGCACCAGCAGCGGTCTGACGGTCGCCTTGAAGGCGCTGGATCAGGCCTTGGGTGTGCGCCGGGCCTTCGTTGTTTCGATGCAGGCGCTCTCCGGGGCCGGGTATCCCGGAGTCGCCTCGCTGGACATTCTCGACAATCTGATCCCGTATATCCCCGGTGAGGAGGCAAAGGTTGAAAGTGAACCGCGCAAAATGCTCGGCAGGCTGGAGGGGGATACCATCCTGAGCGCTCCCCTTCGCCTCTCTGCACATACCAATCGGGTGCCGGTGCGGGAGGGGCATACCGTATGCGTAAGCGTTGAGCTGGAGCAGGAAGTGGAGGCGGAGATCGCCAGTGCCATCCTGGAACAGTATCAGGCGCCGCCCCTGGCACGCGATCTCCCCTCTGCGCCTCAACCGCCGATCATCGTGCGCCGCGAAGCGGATCGGCCACAGCCCTATCTCGACCGCATGAGCGGCCGGGGGATGAGCACCGTTGTTGGACGCGTGCGCCCCGATCCACTGTTCCATCTGAAGTTTGTCGTCCTCTCGCATAACACCTTGCGCGGCGCAGCCGGCGGTTCGATTTACAATGCCGAGCTCTTCGCTCGCTATGCTGGCTGGAAGTGACCGCCGGCCAGATCATTGTGGTAAAATCAAATTCCTGTGGGATAAAATCCTGATTCCTGGTGACTGATTGAGGATTCTATATGCCTGAAGTCAAAGAAGTGACTGCGGAATGGAAAGGCGGTATGGTCTTCATCGGGCGCAACGCGGCCGGTGGTGAAGTGCAGATGGGAACGCTGGATGGCAAGCCAGGGATCGGCCCGATGGAACTGGCGCTGGTTGCGCTGGCTGGCTGTACGGGCATGGACATCGTCTCCATTCTGCAGAAAAAGCGCCTGCAACTGACCGATTTCCGCCTGCGGGTGCGCGGGGTGCGCGCCGAAACCTACCCGCAGGTCTATACCGAGATCGAAGTCGAGTACCTGCTCTGGGGCGAAAATCTGACCCCCAAAGATGTGGAGCAGGCGATTCGACTTTCCGAGGAAAAGTATTGTTCTGTGGGTATCATGCTGGGCAAAACAGCCCGCATTCACTCCACCTATCGCATTTTTTCTCCGAATGAATCCCCCTCTCAGGAAGGAAAAGCATGATCAGCGAACCCATCCATGTTACTGACGCAGCATTTGAAAAGACGGTACTCCAATCGGAATTACCGGTCATTGTAGATTTCTGGGCGCCATGGTGCGGCCCTTGCAAGATGATCGCGCCGACCCTGGAAAAGATCGCCAGGGAATACGCCGGCAAACTCATCGTCGCCAAAGTGAACACCGACGAAAACCCTGAATGGGCGACGAGATATGGGGTGCAGGGCATTCCCACCCTTTTGTTCATTGCCAAAGGCAAAGTCTTGCATCGTCAGGTTGGGGCCGCCCCAGAGCGAATTATCCGCAACATTGTCGAGCAATTTTTGAGCATTGCCAGCCAGAGCAAATAAACGGGCTTTTTCTGGAGCCAATGGGATTGCCAGGGATTCCGCCGCCTCCGTCAGGCGCATTTCCTGGCCATCCTTTTGGCTCACGCTGGTTGAAAGCAGAATATAGCTGGAGGTTGCAAAGCGCGACGGGGAGAAAACCTCCCCGGTTCTTCTTTGTCAGGCATCTCTGTCTTTCACAGGCATAGCGCGGCAAGAGGAATTCCCTGATAGGGACAGAGAAATTGTTTCGGTAACTATTCAACCATGTCATTGCGAGCCGTTTTCTGGCGAAGCAATCTCCCATTTATCAGGCCAGATTGACCGCCTGGGGATTGCTTCGTCGCAAAGAGCGCTCCTCGCAATGACAAACACAACAGTTTTGAAGCAAGACTGAACCGTTACTTGTTTCGTTCCTCAAGGAGGTCAAGATGAAAATCCGTTTTCAGCGATTTCTGTTCCCTTTCCTGATCGTGGCCTTACTCCTGACCAGTTGTGGGCCGCAGGCTACGCCAACGGTCAACCCGGCGGCGATTCAGGCAACAGCCGTTTCGATGGCGCTAACCATGGCTGCCCAGACGCTGGCTGCCATGCCTACCAGTACTCCTGTTCCCACCAATACCCCTGTTCCCACGCCCACCGAAACGCCCACTCCGGCCATCCCGACGGCCATCTTGCCCACCAACACACCCCAGACCAGCGGTGGAGATCCGTGTAATAAAATCCTCTCCCACCCACCAGGGCCGAAAACGACGGTGATTGTGCGCAATCAGGCGAATGGCACCGTAGATAGCTGGTCGCTCTATCTCTATCGCTCGAACGTGGGTGAATGCGGCTTCATCCCCGTTTCACCGATGTCAAAAGGTGGCACGCTGACCCTGAACATCCCGCTCGGCTGTTATTACGCCTTTGCTTACATCACCACGAAAAAGCAAAAGGGATCCGGATCGGGAGATTTTTGTATTACTTCGCAGGGGCAGTGGGAAATCTTCATCAACATTGGCGTCATCACTGCCAAAATTGACTGAGGTGCTATGAAACGAACGCTTTTCTTCCTGCTCTCTGTTGTTCTTTTCCTGGGGGCCTGCGCCCCTGGTGGCAATGCGGCTCCAACGCCTGACCTGGCGCAGGCGCAGAATACGGCAGTAGCACTGGCGATGACCATGGCCGCCCAAACAATGGCTGCGCTTCCCACTTCCACGCCGCAGCCGACCGAAACCCCCTCTCCTTCCCCAACGCCCTCCCCTTCGCCTACTCTGGCCCCCACCGAACCCCCGACGCCCACTTTTACGGCGACCGTTGCGGCTGGGAGCTGCGATAAACCCCTTTCCTCGAACCCCGCCGGCATTTTCCCCAAAACCATCGTGATCAGTAACCAGAGCGGAGGCGATGTCATTTTATCGCTCTGGCTGGCGCCCACTCCCTTCGGCGAATGTGGTTATGTGGGGTTTAACCTGCCGAAAGGGGCCACGATTTCGACGAATCGCCTGCCTTTAGGCTGTTACAGTGCTTTTGCCTATGTCACCCTCAAAGATCGCAAGTACAGCCTGAGCAAGGGTGGGTTATGCTTCAACAATACCGATAAGTGGACGTTTATCATTCGTCCCAATGGAATTTTGCTCGGGCCACCCTGAAAAAATCGAGCCGGCCAGGACGAGATCGTCTGTGGCCGGCTTTTTTTTTCCAACAGGCGCAGTTTAAATGGGGGGGTTATCGAGCTGTATGCCATGCCCGCGCACCGTCTTGATATAAGCGTGCGTTGGGTCTAACATCGCCAGACGATCGCGGACGCGGCGCAGCAGTGCATCCAGTGCCTGATCGCTGACCTCCAGCGCGTGTTCTCCCCAGACGGCCAGGATCAGTTCCTGACGGGTGACGATTTCACCCTGCCTTTCGTATAGATACCAGAGCAGGCGGAATTGCTGGGGAGAGAGGGGAGGCTCCAGCGCTTTCTGGTTGATCCAGACCCGACGTGTATTCTGATCCATGAACAGGCGCCCCCGCGCGGATCCTGCTTCCAGCGGCAGGGTGGCATCGGAGGTGAGAAAAAGAAACTGCTGGGCGAGAGCGATCTGGATCAAATCTCCATCCTGCAAGATCACCGGCGTTTTGACTTCCTGAGCATTGTGATAGGTACCATTCTTGCTGCCCAGGTCCTCCAGGATGACCCCCTCGCGGCTGGGAGTCAATCGAGCGTGAAGCCGTGATACCTGGCGATCCGGGATGAGAATATCGCACGAGAGCTCGCGCCCGATCAGCAACGAGCGATCTATCACCCAGCGCTGACCGTTTAACGGCCCTTCCTGTGCAATGAGAACCGGGGCATCAGAGGGAGGTTGGCTCATATATCCACCTGTGGATGAGGATAACGGCCTCAAGCGCCAAAGAGCAACTTGCCCGGCGCCTGAAAAGGGATGGGATATAATAATAGCAGAAAACGCGCAAGTCGAGAGGAGAAGAGAGGATGCCCGTTCCGCTGGAGGAAGGAAAAGTTCTGCGCGGACGTTACCGCATTCGCCAGATCATCGGACAGGGAGGCATGGGGAATGTTTACCTGGCCGATGACCTGCGCCTGGCGGGGCGACTCTGCGCACTGAAGGAAGTGGAATACGATCCCTCTCTGCCTCCCAGAGTGCTGGCCCAGGCGCGCGAGCAGTTCTTTCGCGAAGCCTCGATCCTGGCGCGACTCGACCATCCCAACCTGCCTAAAGTTTCTGACTATTTCTCCACCGATCATCGCGATTATCTGGTGATGGATTATGTACCTGGGAAAGACCTGCGCACCGTGATCCAGGAAGCGAGGCGCCAGAGGCAGTTCCTCAGCGAAGCCCAGGTACTGGGATGGGCAGCGCAAATCATAGATGCGCTGGCTTACCTGCATGGCCAGGAACCGCCGATTATCCATCGAGATATTAAGCCCTCGAATATCAAGTTAATGCCCAACGGGCTGATCAAACTGGTGGATTTCGGGCTGGCGAAAGTGCTGGCGCCGGAAGAAGTGACCATCACCATCATCCAGGGTCAGGGAACACTCTCGTACACGCCTCTGGAGCAATATGGGGGTGAGGATATGCATACCGACGCGCGGGCGGATATTTACGCTCTTGGCGCCACATTATATCATCTGTTGACCAACGAACCCCCAGCCGATGCCCGCCGGCGATTCCTGGAGCCTCAGAGTTTGAAGCCTCCCCGCGCCATCAATCCCGCTCTCAGCAGCCGCACCGAGCAGGCGATTCTGTGGGCGATGGCGTTGCACCCCGATCAGCGTCCAGCGAATATCGAGGTATTCCGCCAGGCCTTGCTGGAGGGGCGGGCGATCTTCTCTCCCCTCACGCAACCCCGAACTCCATTCTCCTGGCAGACCCTGGCACTGGATAGAGAAGTGCGCCTCTGGGCTGCGATCCTGCTGGGATTGCTGATGATCAGCCTGTTCCTTTCCCTGTAGGAATGCGGTAAAATGGCGTCGCTATGACGCCTGCACTGTTTCTCATCGCTGTTTCGTTGATGGCCTGGGGCCTGGGGGAGGGGATGTTTCTCATTTTTGTCCCGATCTACCTGCGCGAATTGGGCGCTTCCTCCCTGCTGATCGGCTCCATTCTCGGCGTCTCCGGAGCCGCCATGTCGCTGGCCCATATCCCTGCCGGCCACCTCGCGGATCGGATAGGGGCCAGGCCTCTGTTATGGGCTTCCTGGACGCTGGGGTTACTGGCCGGCATTCTCATGGCCCTGGCGCGCCACCTCGTGCTGTTTGCTGCTGGCCTGGTGCTCTATGGCTTTACCGCTTTCGTGGTTGCCCCGCTGAATAGCTATGTCACCGCCGCTCGCGGCAGGTTGACCCCTGGGCGGGCAATGACGCTGATCTCAGCGTTTTACAACAGCGGAGCGTTCGTCGGCCCCCTGCTCGGTGGCTGGATCGGCTCAAGGTTTGGTCTGCATTCGGTGTATGTTGTGGCTGCCGTCATCTTTGCTTTTTCGACGCTGCTCATCTTCTTCTTGCGAGAGCAGCCGGCCTCTGAAAAGGATGGAGATCCACCCTCCCCACTCTGGGGAAACGATCGCTACACCCGTCTGCTCCTGCTTTCTTTTCTGATCATGTTTTTCACCTACCTGCCTCAGCCGCTCACTCCGAACTTTCTCACCGAACGCCGTGGCCTTCCTCTGACCTCCATCGGCCTCCTGAGCACGTTGAACAGTTTGGGGAATACGGTCTTAAGCCTGGGATTGGGGCACCTGGCGCCCCACGTTGGCCTTTTGCTGACGCAGAGTGCAGTCGCTCTGTTTGCCTTCCTCCTCTGGCGGGGAGATAATCTGTTCTGGTACGGGCTGGGGTTCTTCTTGCTCGGCGGGTATCGGGTGAGCCGCATCCTGTTGAGCGCGCGCACGCGTGCGATCGTCCATGAAGCTCAAATGGGGCTGGCGTATGGCGTGATTGAGACTGTCAACTCGATCCCTCTGGTGATAGCCCCGCCGCTGGCCGGCTTGCTCTATACGTACCGCCCGGAGGCGATCTACCTGGTCAGCCTGGCAGGCGTTTTGTTCACTCTTTTCCTGAGCTTGAGATTGCGCATCGAATAGCCATGCTGGAAATTGTCTCTTTTGTCTTGGGCCCCGTGCAAACGAACGCCTACCTGATCGCGGATAGCGAAAGCGGGGAGGCGGCGGTGATTGACCCGGCCTGGGATGGGGAGCGCATTCTGCGGGCGGCGCAAGCCCGTGGCTGGCGCATTGCCCATCTCTGGTACACCCACGCCCACTTCGACCACATCGGCGGCGCCGCGGCGATTGCCGATGCGCTCAACCCGCTGCCGATTGTCGCTCTCCATGCGGCGGATTATCCGCTGTGGAAGGTGCGCGGCGGCGCCAGTCTTTTCGGCATCCCGCTGGAGGATGTTGGCCCGGAGCCGACCGTGGAGCTGTTCCATGGTCAGCAGTTCCATTTGGGGAAGATCACGCTGGAAGTCCGCCATACGCCTGGACATACCCCAGGGCATTGTGTTTTCTACTGTGCCGAGGCGGCAGTGTGCTTTTGCGGCGATCTCATCTTTGCCGGTTCGGTTGGCCGCACGGATCTGCCGGGTGGGAGCTGGGAGCAACTCAAACAGAGCATTTTCACGCAAATCTTCACCCTGCCCGATTCCACGCGTTTGCTCCCCGGACACGGGCCGGAGACGACCGTCGGGGAGGAGAAACGCTACAATCCGTTCGTGAGCGTTTTATGAGGCCTGCGTTGCGCGCTTTTCTTTTCGATCTGGGCGGTACGCTGATCCGGCCCCGCGCCGACTGGCCGCCGATCTGGGACCAGGCGGATCGCGCGCTTGTCCGCGTGCTGGCTTCCCAGGCATGGATCGCAGACGAAGCCGGCTTCCTGACCCGCTGGCAGGCGGTGCGCACGCGCTACTACCAGCAACGGAAGGAGGACGATCGTGAGTATAGCTATCGGCATCTCTTGCAGGAGCTGCTTCCCCAGGCGCCTGCCTGGCTGATCGATCAGGCCCTGGCGGCGTTTTTCTCCATCACCCAGCCGAACTGGCAGGCCGTGGAAGGCGCCGCCGAAGTCTTGCGGTCGCTGCAGGAGAGAGGCTTCCGCCTGGGGTTGCTTTCCAATGCGGCTGAAGATAGCGATGTGCAACATCTGGTAGACCGTATGGAATTCCGCCCCTTTTTCGATTTCGTGTTGACCTCCGCCGCCTGCGGCTACCGCAAGCCCCATCCGCTTCCCTACCAGCTTGCCCTGCAACGCTGGGGATTCCCTCCCCAGGAAGTGGCCATGGTCGGCGATCTGCTGGAGGTGGACATCCTGGGCGCGCACAGGGTGGGAATGTTCACCATCTGGATACCGCATTCGATGACAGAAGCGGCGCAACCGCTGTCCATCCGACCAGACTGGATCCTGGAACATCTTGCTCAACTTTTGGAGAAGCTCTCCGCATGAAAACGCGCGTGTTCCCTTACCTGATGCTGGGGACCGGTGTTCTGGCTCTCAGCCTTTCTGCGATGTTCGTGCGTTGGGCGCAGGCTCCTGGCCCGGTGACTGCTTTCTATCGTATCTTCTTTTCTACTCTGCTGTTGGGGACGTACCTTTTCGGACGGAAGGAATTGCGCCGGCCGCGCGGGGATGGATGGTACTATCCCCTGCTGGGTGGTCTGTTTACGGCCTGTGATTTTGCCCTTTGGAACACCTCGGTTCAGTACACAACGGCATCGAATGCCACGCTGCTGGGCAACACTGCGCCGCTGTGGGTCGCTCTGGGGGCGTGGTTGATCTTCCAGGAGCGCCTTTCGCCGCGCTTCTGGACCGGGCTGGCTCTGGCTTTGCTGGGGGCTGTGCTCCTGATCGGCAACGATTTTTTGCACCATCCCCTGCCTGGCCTGGGCGATTTGCTGGCCACAGGCGCCGGTGTGTTTTATGCGGCCTATCTGCTCACCACCCAACGCGGCCGCGACTACTATCGTCCGCTCATGTACATTTTCTGGGTAGGGGTGGCTGCCAGCATCGGCTTGCTGGCGATCAATCGCCTGCTGGGCTATTCGCTCATCGGTTATCCCTGGCAAAGCTGGCTGGTCTTCCTGGCGACGGCCATTGTCTCCCAGATCATCGGTTATGTTTCGATCAGCTATGTGCTGGGGCACCTTCCGGCGAGTATCGTTTCGCCCACGCTGATCGCCCAACCCATCCTGACCACCTTCCTGGCCATTCCGCTCCTGAAAGAGCTACCCTCTCCGCTCCAGTGGCTGGGTTCGGCCCTGGCGTTGATCGGCATTTACCTGGTGCACCGTTCCCGTCAGCAGGAGGGATGAGGCTCGTTGGGGTATAATCACAGGCAAATCTTCTTGTTCGGAGGTGAAACATGTATCTGGATGCCATCCTGGAGGTAGCGATTGGTCTGGTGTTCGCCTGGCTGGTCTTGAGCATCGGAACGATGCAGGTTCAAGAGTGGATCAGCGCGCTTCTTTCCTTGCGGGCGCGGTTTTTGGAGCAGCAATTGCTGAATATGCTCGGCAGCAAGGACCTGGTGGAGCGCTTTTATACTCATCCGCTGATCCGCTCCATCTCGCCGCCGGGGAAAAAGCCGGGAGAGGTGCGCCGCCCCTCGTATATCCCTGCCCAACGCTTTGCGGCTGCTTTGTTAAAGATTCTCAGCGAAGGCCAGCCCTCCAGCGGCGCGAGCGGCCTCGACATCCGGGAAGGATTGCGAAACTTACGGCAAACCTCCCCGGCAGTTGCAGCCGTGCTGGAGCAAAAACTTCCCAACCTGGAAGCATCTCTGGAACGAGGCGAGCTGAACCTGACGATCTGGCGCGCCGAACTGGAGGAGTGGTTTAATGACGCGATGGATCGCCTGAGCGGCGCTTATAAACGCTGTGCGCAGCTATGGTCGCTGTTCATCGGCCTGGGGCTGGCGCTGCTCTTCAACGTAGATACGGTAGCCATTGCCCGGCAACTCTGGCGTGAACCCACCCTGCGCCAGGTGATTGCCCAGCAGGCAGCATCTAAGAGCGACACAGACCCCTCTACGGGGGTAAAACAGGTGCGGCAATACGTGGACATGCTGGGCCTTCCCGTTGGCTGGTCGGTGAGAGCGCCGGCAGGGGATGAGCAGTGCGGCTGGCAATTAGGGAAGCCGGTTTATCCTGCCGTGTGGGTTGGCGGTGAATGTCGCCTGTTGAGCACGTTGCCCCGCATGGACGATCTGTGGGGATGGCTCTCGAAGATCATCGGCATCCTCCTCAGCGGCCTGGCAGCCACGCAGGGAGCGCCGTTCTGGTTCGATGTTTTGCAACGCCTGGTGAACCTGCGCAGCGCCGGACCGGTTCCCTCTGCTCCACCCAAAGTCGAAACGACGGAGGAGAAACCACCAAAATCCGAGGAACCGGTTGGGTAGGGGAAAGGGGCGATGAATTTTCTGATCACCGGCGCCGCCGGCTTTTTGGGGTCTGCCCTGGCCAATGCTCTGGTGCGCGAAGGGCATCTGGTGCGCGGGCTGGATGACCTTTCGACGGGCGACCCGAAAGCCCTCTCCCCGGAGGTGCATTTCACGCGTGGCGATGTCAACGACCGCCCCCGGCTCTGGACGCTGCTTCAGGAGGTGGACGTGGTCTATCACCTGGCGGCGCGCGTTTCGGTGCCCGAATCGGTGCTCTACCCGCGC
This sequence comes from Chloroflexota bacterium, assembly GCA_017743695.1. GTDB lineage: Bacteria > Chloroflexota > Anaerolineae > Anaerolineales > Villigracilaceae > 630D-37. Next base: position 6,640 of record JAGHYK010000009.1, on the reverse strand, counting down.
GAGTACAATGCTGTCAATGTCGGCGGCACGGTGGCGCTGATGGAGGCGATGCGCGATGTCGGCGTGCGACGGGTGATCCTGGCTTCTTCCGGTGCGATCTATGGGGAACAGGCTGAGCAACCGCTGCGCGAGGAGATGCGCCCCAATCCTCGCTCTCCCTATGCCGTTTCCAAGCTGGCGGCGGAGTACTATGTGCGCACGATTGGCGAACTCTGGGGAATTGAGACGGTCTGCCTGCGCATCTTCAACGCCTATGGCCCTGGGCAGCACCTTCCCCCCTCCCATCCGCCGGTCATCCCGTATTTTTTACGTCAGGCGCTGCGCAATGGTACGCTGGTGGTCCATGGCGACGGCTCCCAAACGCGTGATTATGTGTACGTGGATGATGTGGTGAGCGCCATGATCGCCGCTGCGACTGCGCCAGGCGTGAATGGCCTGGTGATCAACGTCGGCTCCGGGGTTGAAACCAGCGTGCGCGAGCTGGTGGAGCTGGTCTTGCGCGTCAGCGGCACCCAGCCGCAGGTGCTGTATAATTCTCAAGTCTCTGCAGGTGTGGCGCGCATGGTCGCCGACTTGAGCCTGGCGCAGAAAAAATTGAATTATCGGCCTTCGATCTCACTGGAACAGGGATTACGGCTCACCCTGCAGCGCGATCCGCGCTTCCGTGAACTGCTTCGAGCATGATCCTGCCGCGTTCTTTCTACGACCGTCCGACGCTGGTGGTGGCGCGAGAACTCTTAGGGGCGCGCCTGGTACGCATCCTGGATGGCGAACGCCTGAGCGGGATTATCCTTGAAACGGAGGCCTATGTGGGATTTGAGGATCAGGGTAGCCACGCGCATCGCGGGCGCACGCCGCGCAACGCGCCGATGTTCGGCCCGCCGGGCTACGCCTACGTGTACTTTACCTACGGGATGCACTGGTGCCTGAACGTGGTCACGGAGGCCGAAGGCTTTCCGGCCGCGGTGCTGATCCGCGCCATCCTGCCCCAGGAAGGCATCGAGATCATTCGCGCCCGCCGCAACGGCAGGGATACGCTCGGCCCGGCCAGACTCACCCAGGCCCTGGGGATCGGCAGAGCCGAAAACGGCGTGGACCTGTGTTCCCCCGCGCATGGGTTATGGATCGAGGCAGGGGTCGCTATCCCGGATGCACTTGTGACCACTGCGCCCCGCGTGGGTTTAAACCGCGTAGCGGAACCCTGGAAATCCATCCCCTGGCGCTTCATTGCCCGCTGGGATGGAAAATGAAAGCCCGTGCAGTTCGGGCGTCTGTATCACGGAGTGAGAAAAAGATTCTAAAATCAGGAGAGAAACATGGGTCTTCTGGATGGAAAAACGGCGTTGATCTTTGGCGTGGCGAATGATCGCTCCATTGCCTGGGGCATTACCCGCGCCATGCATCGGGAAGGGGCGCGCATCGGTTTGAGCTACGCCGGCGAAGCCCTGGAGCGACGCGTGCGCCCACTGGCCGAGCAAATCGGGTGCACGTTCGTCGAACCGTGTGACGTGACCAGAGACGAGGACATCACTCGCATTGCCGAAAAGGCGGCGCAGGAATTCGGGCAGGTGGATATCCTCGTGCATTCGATAGCCTATGCCCTGCGCGAGGAGCTGACCGGGCCTTTCTACAACACGAGCCGCGAGGGCTTCCGTATCGCCATGGATGTCAGCGTGTACTCGTTCGTGGCGCTGGCTCGCGCCTTTCTGCCTGTCCTGCGCCCCGGCGCTTCGCTGATGTGTATGACCTACTATGGCTCGGAAAAGGTTGCGCCTCACTATAACGTGATGGGGGTGGCCAAAGCCGCGCTGGAAGCCGCCACGCGCTACCTGGCCTACGATCTCGGCCCGCAGAAAATTCGCGTCAATGCCATCTCTGCCGGCCCGATCCGCACGCTGGCGGCGGCCGGGGTCAGCGGCTTTCGCGATATGTACAAGCACTTCGCCGATGTCGCACCGCTGCGCGAGAACGTGACCATAGACGATGTGGGCAACACCGCCGTTTTTCTGGCTTCAGACCTGGCCTCTCACATCACCGGCGAGACGATCTACGTGGATTCCGGATTCAACATTGTGGGAGTGCAAATCGCTCCCCAGGAAGGGAATGAATGAACCTGTTTCGCAGGTCCACGCCTGCCCCGCCGCCGGCCATTCAGCCGGTAGAGCGCGTGACCTCGGTGCTCGGCGCCGGGATCGTCTGGCAGGGGTCTATCAACGGCAGCGGTGGTGTGCGCATCGAAGGCGCCTTCGAGGGCGAGATCGCGCTGCGCGGCCTGCTGGTGGTCGGTGAAAGTGGGCGGGTGATTTGCGATAATATCCGTGCGAATACGGTGATCGTCGCCGGCGCGGTGTATGGCAATATCACCACCCAAAAGCTGGAAATTCGCGCCACCGGCCGCGTTTGGGGCGATGTGGTGACAACGGCTTTCATCACCGAGGAGGGCGCCTTCCTGCGTGGACAGATTCGCATGGAGGAACATGTGGAGATTGACTTCGGCCCCATGCCGGAACTGACTCCTACCGAAACGTTGATCATGGCGGAGAAGCAGGCGGCGCTCTCGTCACAGGAGAAGACGGGGTGAGGTATCGCCAGGCCGGGATTCAGACCCTGCGTCAGGCGCCGAACCTGGCGCGTACCGAAGGGGAGGCGCTGCTGTTTCGCGCCTCGTTTTTCACACCGCAGGGCCAGCTCAGCCCGCTGGGGGAACGAGTGGCGGAACGTTTGCGGCGCCTTTGCTCCCCTGGGGAGGATGCCTGGGGCGCAGCACTCGGCCTCCCCGTCTTTCGGACGGCGCAGGGGAACGTTTACGCACGCTATCCGGCCGGGAAGGTGGAGGGATTGCATTGCCCGCGCTGTGGGTATTTTTCCCCTCGTGAAGAAGCAGAAGTCGGACGCTTGCCTGTCCATGAGGCGCCGCGGCCGCCGGAACGGGTCTGGACGCCGCAATGCAATACGATTGAGAGCCTGGCGCAGTATCTTCAGATTCCCACTTCGCGCACGGCAAAGGCATTGATGTTCACGCGGGTTGCCGATGGGAGCTTCGTGTTCGTGGTGGTGCGTGGGGATACCATGCTCAATCCATACAAGCTCCAGAGGCTGGTGGGGGAGGTGCGCCCGGCGACGGAAGCGGAGATTCGTGCGGCGGGGGCGGTGCCCGGTTATGCTTCGCCGCTCGGCCTGAAGCAGGGACGGGTGCTGGTGGATGCCTGGATCCCGCTTTCGCCGAACCTGGTGGCCGGGGCGAACGAGGAGGGGTATCACCTGAAGAATACGAATTACGGCCGCGATTATGACGGCGAGGTGGCAGACCTGATCTGGGCCGCGCCTGGCGATCTCTGCCCTTGCGGCGAGGGCCCGTTGCAGGCGGTGGAGGTTTTGCCGCTCCAGGTGGATGGCGAGCTGCTGGCGGAGAACGTGATGCGCGCCCTGGCGGAGGTGTACCACGATGCCCAGGGATTGCGCTGGCCGGCTGTAGTTGCGCCGTTCGATGTTTACCTGCTCCATGTGCCGGGCAAAGAGCTGGATACCGCCGCAACCGCTGCCGAACTGGGCGCCGCGCTGGAGGCCAGCGGGCTGGAGGTGCTCCTGGATGACCGCGATGAGCGCGCCGGGGTCAAATTTACCGATGCCGATCTGCTGGGTCTGCCCTGGCGGCTGACGGTCGGCGAACGAGCTCTGAAGGAGGGGGAGGTGGAAGTGAAGAATCGCCAGAGCGGCGAAATGTTCCGATTGAAGATCGAGGAAGTGGCGGCGTTTTTCCGACGCTGGAAAGAAGATGAACGATCTGTTTGATCACGCCCTTCAGGAGCGAATGCGCCGCGAGATGCCGCTGGCGGCGCGTATGCGCCCGCGGCGTTTGGAGGAATTCGTCGGGCAGGAGCATATCCTGGGGGAGGGGAAGCTACTGCGCCGCGCCATTGAAAGCGACCGTCTGTTCTCTTCGATTATCCTGTGGGGGCCTCCCGGTAGCGGCAAGACGACGCTGGCGCAGATCATCGCCGCCCATAGCCGCAGCGCCTTTGTCACCCTTTCGGCGGTGATGGCGGGGTTACCGGAGCTTCGACAGGTGATCCAGGAGGCCAGGGAGCGCCGCAGGCTGGATGGACGGCGCACGATCCTGTTCGTGGATGAAGTGCATCGCTGGAACAAGGCACAACAGGATGCCTTGCTGCCGCACGTGGAGGATGGCACGGTGATCTTCATCGGCGCCACCACGGAGAACCCGTATTTTGAGGTGATCCGCGCGCTGGTCTCGCGTTCGCGCGTTTTTCGCCTCTATCCCCTGACCGAGGAGCAGCTTGAGCGCATTCTGGAGCGCACCCTGCAGGATGCGGAGCGCGGCTACGGGGATCGAAAGGTGATCCTGGATGCCGATGCGCGGGCGCATCTGATCCATGTGGCCGGCGGTGACGCGCGCAATTTGCTGAACGCGCTGGAGCTGGCCGTCGAATCCACGCCTCCCGATGCGGAAGGGAAGATCCACATCACGCTGGCGATCGCGCAGGAATCCATCCAGCGCCGCGCTGTGCTTTACGATAAAGAAGGTGACATCCACTATGACACCATTTCAGCGTTCATCAAGTCGGTGCGCGGCTCTGATCCCGATGCGGCTCTTTACTGGCTGGCGCGTATGCTCTACGCGGGTGAAGACCCGCGCTTTATCCTGCGCCGTCTGCTGATCCTGGCGGGGGAGGACATCGGCCTGGCCGATCCGATGGGACTGGTGGTGGCAGCCGCGGCGGCGCAGGCTTTCGATTATGTCGGTATGCCGGAAGGGATTTACCCGCTGGTGGAGGCCACGCTCTATCTGGCTACCGCTCCCAAGTCCAACAGCACCCAGGCCTATTTCAAGGCCATGGCGCTCATCGAGCAGGAAGGCGCCGGGGAAGTGCCGGATCATCTCAAGGATAGCCATCGGGATCGCGAAGCGCTCGGTCATGGCAAGGGCTATCGCTATCCCCATGAGGCTGAGGGGCATTTTGTGCCCCAGCAGTACCTGCCAAAGGAGTTGCTCGGCACGTACTTTTATCGTCCCTCCGCGGAGGGCTATGAGGCCGAAATTCAGCAACGCCTGGAGCGCTGGCGCGCTGCGCAGCGTCAGGCGCTGGGCATTCAGACCACCCAGGAAATGCCCGATTTACCCACTTCTCGCATTGAGGAGATCAAACGCAATCTGAAATGAGCCTGTTGCTGCTGATTCGTCATGGAGAAAATGACTACCGCCGGCGCTCTCGCCTGCCTGGACAATTGCCGGGGATTCATCTCAACGAGGTCGGGCGCGCCCAGGCGCGTCAGCTTGCCTGGACCCTGAGCGAGACGCCGCTGAAAGCGATCTATTCCAGCCCGCTGGAGCGCGCTCTGGAGACGGCGGAGCCGATTGCCCGCCTGCACAACCTGAACGTGCAGCCGCTGCCGGCGCTGGCGGATGTGAACGTGGGAGATTGGGCCGGCCGCTCCTGGAAGCAATTGCAACGCACGCGGCTCTGGAAGCAGATTCTGCACCAGCCTTCCGCAGTCCGTTTCCCGAACGGCGAGAGCTTTGCAGAGGTGCAGCAACGCGTGGTGCAGGCGTTGACGGAGCTGATCCATCAGCACGGGGAGAAGGAGGTGCTGGCCATCGTCTTTCACGCCGATCCTATCAAACTGGCGCTGGCGCATTTCCTGGGCCTGCCGCTGGACGCCTTTCAGCGTTTGAACGTGGATACCGCTTCGATCAGCGCCGTCTGGGCGACTGCGGAGATCACCCGCATCCTGTTTGTGAATCGTCTGCCAGGGGAGCGGCTGCGCTGGCCCGGCTGAGGCCGTTTTCATCTGAATTTCAATGCCTTGTGGTAAAAATTTTGCACAAGAGTCTCCTGCAAGGACGCGCAGACATAAACGGACTTGCCCCCATTGGAAAGCCATTCCATCCTTCGTGTCATTTGGAGGTAGCCATGTCCCCAAAACGAGTGTTGATTGTGGATGACCATGAAGTGGTACGCCTGGGTCTGAAGGCATTGCTGGAGCGTCACAAGGATTTTGTGGTGGTGGGTGAGGCTGCCAGCGGTCGAGAGGCAGTGGAGAAGGCGCTGGATTTGCAGCCGGACATTGTCTTAATGGATATTCGCCTGCCTGGGAGTTCTGGGATTGAAGCCTGTGAGCAGATCGTTCAAAAGCTACCCGATACCCGCGTGGTGATGCTGACCTCTTACGCCGAGGATGAGATGCTCTTTTCGGCCATTCGAGCGGGAGCTTCGGGCTATGTGCTGAAGCAGATTGGCAGCGAGGACCTGATCAAGGCCCTGGAAGCGGTGAGTCGCGGTGAAGCGTTGCTCGATCCTGCGGTCACCCAGCGCGTCTTCCAGGAGGTGCGCCGCGTTGTCAAACAGGAGGAGGCTGCTGCTTTTGCCAACCTGACTCAACAAGAAAAGCACGTGCTGCTGCTGGTCTCAGAGGGGAAGACCAACCGTGAAATTGCTCAGGCGCTGTTCCTGGGGGAGGGTACGGTGCGCAACTACGTGAGCAGCATCCTGACCAAGCTGGGCGTGAGCAATCGCGCCGAAGCCGCCGCCTACGCCGTGGCGCATAACCTGAAAGACCATCTGTAGCCGCAGAGGGGCAGCCATCCGCCCCCTGGCAGAGGGCAGAAGTGGGCGGGGGA
>JAGHYK010000125.1 GCA_017743695.1 Chloroflexota bacterium | reverse complement strand
AGATGTGTATAAGAGACAGGTGGAAGACGGCGCAATCGTTGGGGAGGGGAGAGGCGGAAGAGGGGTGGAAATCGCAGGGGTGAGAGAAGGGATTGCAGGGGGAGCAGGAGTCGCTGTCGCAGGCTGAGGGGAGCCAAAGGGCAGGGGCCAGCCGCCGCTCCAGGCCAGGATCGCCAGCCACAGCACGATCACAGCGCCGCTGAAGAGCACCCCTGTCAGCGAAAGGGGGCGAAAACGAAGGAAATAAAAGATCAGCATTGCCAGCAGCGAAATCCAAGCCAGGCGCACCAGGCTTACCAGCAGCCCATGAGGCCAGAGGCCGGCCTCCCCGCCTCCTGCTCCGATAGCCGCGGCCACAATCGGCGGATAGAGGGCGTAGGCCAGGAATGCGCTCGGTAAATAAGGCTTTTCCTCCGAGCGCACGAAGGAGAGTACCAGGATCAGCGTGCCCAGGGCGAGCATCGGAAAGTCCACGCCATGCAGTCGGGCATGGTAGAAGGCCATGGTCAGGGTTTGAGGGGGTAAAACATGGAGCAGCCAGCCAACCGCCATCCCACCCAGGAAGGCCAGCAGCGCCGAAAGGAGGAGCGCAGCCGCCGTTTGGACCCAAAAACCTGCCGCGCCGCGTGCTCCGGCCAGGCACATTCCCAGCCAGGGCAGCAGGATCGGGGCGCTCAACACCCCAAAGGCCAGAAGCAACGGCGAATCGAGCAGATAGCCGGCGCCGAGGATCAGGCCGCACAGGAACGATAAGAGGAAAAACTCTACCGAGGGATAGGTGCGCCGCGCCAGGGCCAGCAGGAAGGCTTCTTTGCCTTGTGGGTCGGGCGGGATCAACATTCGACGCGCCCGACGGCGCCGGGCGCGTGAACCTGGGAGCGCGTTGGGGGAATGGGCTTCGCTCATTTGCGCAAGCTGGCGACCAGTCGCAAGGGTTTTTCCAGCAGCTCCAGCGCCTCAAAGATGTCGCGCACCACAATATCCGCGGCCAGCAATGCAGAAACAGCCGTGCCTTCCGTGGAAAGCACACAGATACCGATGGCCGCCTCTTTCAGCATGGCCGCGTCGTTGGCCCCCTGGCCAATGGCGACCACTTTCTCCGCTCCCAGATGGCGCACGTATTCCGCCTTTTGCTCCGCTTCCGCGCCGGGTTGCAGACGAATGGCGCGCAGGTTGAGCTGCTGATCGATCACCGCCTGACGGCCATGTGTATCCGCGGTGATCAGGTGTAACGTCAGGCGATCCCGCAAGGCGCTCAGCCGCTTCACCAGCCCTTCCGGAAGTTCGCCGTCTACCGCCAGCGTGCCGTTCACATCGCTGACCAGATGTTCCAGCCGAATTTCGCCGCGACCGGGGATGTTTAGCTCGATCATTGCTCCACCTCACGCTTTCTGCTGGAGCTGTGCCAGCACAGCCCGATAGGCATCTGCATTGGGGGGATTGAGCGCCAGGATCGCCTGCACTGCCTCGATGGCGCCTGCACGATTGCCCGCGTTCAGTTCAAGCTCTCCCAGGGCATCATATTGCGCGATGGCCTCTTCCAGCCGTCCTGCCCGGCGGTACAGATCGGCGAGCGCTTTCCGCATCCAGTTCACCTGAGGATGTTCCTGGATTAACCCTTCCAGGAAAAGGATGGCTGCCGCTATGTTTTGAGTGCTTTCCAGATAGGTGAGATAGCTTTCCATTTCCATTCGCGCCTGGGTGACCTGGCCAAGGCGCAGATTCAGTTCGACCAGTTGGCGCCGCGTGGCTTCGTCTTCTGGCTTCAGGGTGCGAATTTGTTCAAAGACGCGAATCGCTTGTTTCCAATCCAGGCGTTGCAGATCAATATCTGCCATCCGTTGCAGAATTTGCAGGCTCCATTCTTTCTCCGCCGGCTGTCCCTGGATCATGCGGAGTGCCTGAACGCAGGTCTGGCGAGCGTTCTCCAGATCGGCAAGGCGGGTGTAGACTTCGGCCAGTTCCATGTAGACGCGGATCGCCTCCCGAATGCGCCCGTTTTGCTCCAGGTCCTCTGCCAGTTGACGGCGCACATCCAGGTTTAGGGGGTCAATTTCCAGGATGCGCTCCAGGTAATGGGTGGCCTGTTCCACATCGCCGCGCACGCGATAGGTACGGGCAATGACATACAGTTTCGCAATCGCTTCCCGCAGATGCTCTTCCTGGATAAGGATTTCGGCGATCAGGTTGTGCAGAGGGATGTACGTGGGCGCCAGATTCAAGGCGAAGAACGCTTCCTCCATGGCAGCTCGTAAATATCCCTGGCGCACGAGCTGATGGATGCGATGCATTTCATCCAGGATGGCGCTGCTCTGCGCCTGCAGGAGCACTTCCGCCAGGGGCGCAGGCGCGCCGTTTTCCGAGGGCATACCGGCGCGTACTTTGACCAGGTGCTGCCGCCAGTCGCTGCGCGTCAGGACGCTCTGGATATTCTCGCAGATCTGGCGCAACATTGCCTCCTCTTGCTCCTGGCGATGGGCCTCGATCAGCGGTTCATAGGCCATGCGCAGCGCTTCCCGTTGTCCTTCGGGGACGGTTTGCAGGTCTGCCAGGCGCAAGGCCTCGAGGAAATGTACCACCGCTTCCTGCAGCTGCCCGTTTTGCAGGTGAATGCGCCCAAGGAGCAAACGCGTCCCCAGAGCAAACTCAGCATGTTTGAGGGCGTGTTGGAGACGGCGCTGCGCGCTTTCCAGCCGCCCGCTCTGGAAACGCAGATAGCCGAGCAGGAAGTGGATGGCGGCATGGTCGAAGCCGGATTCGAGCACATGTTCCAGTTCCTCCGCCGCCTGTTCGTTTTCCCCGCGGGTATGGGCATCAATGGCCTGCCCCAGGTGAAGCAGGATCATCTGCTGATCGGCCTGTTGCGAGAGCTTCCCGGTGCCGCGCAGGAGTGTTCGCAGATCGCGCCGCTCGGCTGCGCTTCTTTCTTCTTCTTGTGACATCTCAAACAGCAAATCTGCCAGGCGGGTGAGCGCCTTCTTATGCGCCTCGGCGACCGGGTCCATCCCTACAGGCACCGTTGCTTCTGTGACCTGCCTGACCTGCGCCATGCGGATCGGCCCTGTCCCCCCTTTCGGGCGGAGCGGTTTGGGCAACAGTTGACCGCTTTGGAAGAGCGTCAGGGCCTGTTTGACTTCGGTACTTTGGGGCATGAGCTGCGCCGCCTTTTCCAGCATTTGTTTCGCCTTGTCCAGGTGACCGCTGCGCTGGAGCACGCTTGCCAGTGCCAGGTATTCCTGCACCGCTTTCTGAGGTTGCTGGAGTCGCTCATAGACCAGCGCCAGCCGTGAACGCGCCAGAACATGCTCTGGATCAAGCGTGATGATGTGCGTCCAGTTCTGGATCGCCTTTTCAACCTCGCGCTGCGTGATGTATAGCTCGGCAGCCTTGAGCGCGGCCTGAATGGCCGCCTGGATATTCCCAAGGCGTTCCGAAAGGGCGGCGAGCTTCTCAAAAGGCACAGGATCGTTCGGGGAAAGTGCGGCGGCTCGCTGGTAGGCCTGCAGCGCTTCCTCGTATCGTTGGAGCTGCATGAGCGCCAGCCCCAGGTTGATCCATCCTTTGGGGCGGTCAGGAAATTCTTCGACCGCACGGCGATAGGCTTCGGCGGCCTTTGCCCAATCCTGATCCCAGGCCGCAGAATGACCTTCATTGAGCGCCTGTTGAAAAACGTCTTCTCGTCCGGCCATATCTCTATTTTACTCCACGCTTTCCATTTCTCCCCAATTTTGACCCCAGCGTACCTCGGCCACCAGCGGTACATGCAGGGTACAGACGTTTTCCATTTCCTGACGCACAATCCGGGCGGTGGCTTTGATCTCCTCCGCGGGCACTTCCAGCACGACCTCGTCATGAACCTGGAGGAGCATTTGCGCCCGCAGGCCGGCTGCGCGCAGAGCCTGGGCGATGCGAATCATGGCCAGCTTCATGATGTCGGCAGCTGTCCCCTGGATGGGGGCGTTGATCGCTTCGCGCTCTTCGCGAAGTTTTGCGCTCAGCGGCTTGCCGACCAGGGTTGGGAAATAGCGTCGCCGTCCGAACAGGGTTTCGACATAGCCCTGTTTGCGTACTCGCTGGCGGATCTCGTCCAGATAAGCGCGCACCTGCGGATAGCGGCGGAAATAAGCGGTCACGAAAGCCTCCGCTTCGGCCAGCGTGAGGTCGGTGCTTCGGGTCAACCCGTAGGGGGTCATGCCGTAGATCAGGCCAAAGTTCACTGCCTTTGCCCGGCGTCGCATCTCCCTGGTGACGGCTTCCAGTGGTACTCCGTAGATGGCGGCGGCTGTTGCCTGGTGAATGTCCTGCCCGGCACGGAAGGCGGCGATCATGGCTTCATCCTGGGAGAGATGCGCCATAATCCGCAACTCGATCTGCGAATAATCTGCGGAAAGCAGCGCCCACCCCGGCGCGGCGATGAAGGCGCTCCGAATTTGCCGTCCGGTCTCGGTGCGGATGGGGATGTTTTGCAGGTTGGGATTGGAGGAGGAGAGCCGCCCGGTCACCACCGCCGTCTGGCTATAGGAGGTATGCACGCGTCCCTGTGCATCCACTGCTTCCAGCAACCCGTCCACGTAGGTAGATTTTAGCTTTGCCAGCTCGCGATGTTCCAGGATGTATTCGATCCCCTCATGCTGACCGCGCAATTGTTCGAGCACATCGGCAGAGGTCGAATAATGGCCGCTCTGGGTGCGTCGGCCACGGTCCGGGGGCACCAGTCCCAAATGGTCAAAGAGGGCCTCCGAAAGCTGTTGGGGCGAGTTCAGATTGAAACGTTTCCCCACCAGGCGATAAACCGTTTCCTCCAGCTCCTTCATGCGCTGGCTCAGGCTCTCACCGAGCCGTTTCAGGAACGGCACATCAATCAGCACGCCGCGCATCTCCATTTCAGCCAGCACGGTCACCAGGGGCATTTCGATCTGCTCGAACAATCGCCGTGCGTTGCGATCCTGAAGTTCCTGCTCCAGCAATGGCATCAGGCGCAGGATGACCTCAGCATCGGCGCCGGCGTAGTTCGCCGCCTCCTGGGGGGCGATCTCGGCCATGTTCTTCTGGCTCTTCCCGCTCCCGATGAGCGATTCAATAGGCATCATGGTTTGCCCCAACCGTGCCTGTGCCAGGTTCTTCAACCCGCGGTTGGGAGAGTCCGGATCGCATAACCATTCGGCGATCATGGTATCAAACGTGAGCGGCGTCACCCGCAGTCCATGGCGCGCCAGCACGATGTAGTCGTACTTCAGGTGATGCCCCACCTTCGCTTTCTGCGGATCGGTCAGGAAGGGGCGCAAACGTTCCAGTGCCTCACGGGGCAGGTTGGGCCCCTGACGATGTCCAAAGGGTAGATAGTACGCCTCCCCTGACTGCACGGCCAGCGCCAGCCCGACCAGTTCTGCCTGCATTTCATCCTGGGAGGTGGTTTCGGTATCGAAGGCGATGGTATCTGCGGCCTCCAGGGCGCGTTGCAGGGCTTCAAGTTTAGAAAGAGAATCTATCAGGGAGACACGCGGCGCCGCAGCCGCCCCGGGGCGGACCCCTGTCTCTGGGGCTGGGGTGCTGAAGAGAGGCAGTTGTGCACTGTGCGCCTTCTCCTCTGGACTTGGGGCAGGGATGCTGCCCATGCGGCGCAGCAGCGAGCGGAACTCAAGCTCCGTGAAGAGCGCCTCCAGTCTTTTACGATCCATCTGGCCGCTGCGCGCCTGGGCGATCTCGAAGGGGAGCGGAATATCGGTGCGAATGCGTGCCAGCTTTTGACTCAGGTAGGCCAGCTCGCGCCCGGCTTCCAGCTTCGAGCGCCAGCGCGGCTCGATCTCGGCCAGGTGGGCGTAAATCTCATCCAGCGATCCGTATTTCTGCAGCAGAAGTTGGGCTGTCTTCTCCCCGATCCCCGGCACCCCAGGGATATTATCCGATTTGTCGCCGGCCAGCGCTTTGAAATCCACGATTTGCTCCGGCCGCACGCCCATGAAGGCCAGTACCTCTTCTGCGCTCAGAAAAGTCACCGATTCGCTCAGGCTTTTCCCCGGTAATACCACCGCCACCCGCGGCCCGACGAGCTGGAGCAGATCGCGATCTCCGGTGATGATCTTCACCCCGAAGCCTTCTTCGACAGCTTTGCGGGCGGCGCTGCCCAGGATGTCATCCGCCTCGTAGCCTTCAATTTCCAGCCGCGGGATACCGAAGGCCTCCACCACCTGGCGAATCCGCTCCATCTGGCTGCGCATTTCATCGGGCATCTTGGCGCGTGTGGCCTTATATTCGGGGAAAATCTCATCCCGGAACGTGCGCCCGGCATCGAACGCAATGGCCAGATACTCTGGTTTTTCCTGTTCCAGGATGCGCAGCAAAATGCTGCTGAATCCATAAACCGCAGCCGTTGGTTCGCCGCGTGAGGTCTGCCAGGGCTGCCTGGAGGCGACCGTGAGCGCAAAATACGCTCGATAGGCTAACCCGTGGCCATCTAAGAGGTAGAGTACAGGAGGCATAGGGATCCGGATTCGGGTTGACTCAGACAATCAGTAAACCATCGCGATCGCAAGGAAAAAGGTTAAATGGAGTGGTCTGTCATGCGTAAAAGTGTGTAATCGCACTGCACGAAATACCCCATATGTGGGTGAAAAAGGCTCTTAAAGGCTTTTGGCTCCCACTAATGGGGTAGTTTTCAAAGTGGCGTGATTTCAATTCCATCTGTGACAGACCAGGAGTCCCTTTGTGGGGAAAGAGATTGCAAAAAGCGAAATGTTTGAAGGGGAGACTACTGTTCTCCTTTGGGGAGGGATAACTTTGCAGTCAATGCACCAACTCCTGCGCCCACGAGGATCAAGAGGGCTCCTATAATTATAGCTGCGATGACGATGATCCCCATTCCTATGCCTACTCCACTCACAAATTCCGGTGAATTCAGGGAATCAGGTATTCCGGCGGCTAAAATACCACTTCCTATGATCCCACCGATCAAGCCACCGATAAGTTGGCTAATCAAATTTAATCCTCCCACGATAGCCCCGGCAACAGCTCCAGCTTTGGTTGCCTCCGAAGCAGGTTCGTAACGAGCACATAGGTATCCTGCAATGGCGGAGGCAATGATCACGGTAATGAAAGAGAGGCAGTTGTTCAAAGCACCGATCAAAGCGCCGCCACAAAGGTTAAGCACGGCAATTACAGCTCCAGTAACCAATCCCCATTTGATACGTGGTGACATTGTAACCTCCAGAAACGATTTTATGACTATTCAGCCACTCTGTTTATATGAACGCTTTGCTGTTTATGAAGGAGAGATACCCTGTCGTCGTCGCACCTCCAGGATATAGTTTCGTACCAGTTGAGGGGGATGAGGTTGATTGCTGCCCATGATCAGATACCCTGGCGCCCAGAAATCGCCGGATGGATTTTCCTTCTTTAGCTTTGGGAATTCGGCAAAGATGTGCTCTGAAGTCTGTGTTCGCATCAGACGCATCAGCGTTCCTGGCGAAGTAGAGGG
>JAGHYK010000124.1 GCA_017743695.1 Chloroflexota bacterium | reverse complement strand
AAAGATAATTTTATCTTTCATCAAAAATAGGGTTGTGAAAATTTTTCTTACATGCGCCTGGCGGCAAAAAATTATCCTTTTATTCATAAACCTTATACGCTCTGTGTACTCTGTGTGCTCCGTGGTGAGTTTTTGGCAGTGGACCTCTCACAACATTGAGCTACCCATTCTGGGGTATTGTCCATTCACCCCAGAGGCACCTGTCAATCCCCAATGATCGCTGGTGACCAAACACCAACCCGTTATAATAGGTGACATCGGTAGGTAAATGGTCAGATTGTGTCTGGCAATGGTAACTGTTCAGTCTTGCATCCCAACTGTTGTGCTTGTCATTGCGAGGAGCGTTCTTTGCGACGAAGCAATCCCCAAACGGTCAATCTGGCCTGATAAATGGGAGATTGCTTCGCCGAAAAACGGCTCGCAATGTAACGGTAGAAAATTTTCTACCGCAACAAAGATGGATAGTTGGTGGACAGTTGGTAGGTAATTACGAGAAAAAGCCTTGTGGAGGGAGCAAGCCAGCCACGGGCGCAAGGTATTATACCAGCGTTCCCACTCAAGAAGTCATAAATCGTTCCATGTGACGGCGAGTTCGGGATTGCCCGGTAGAAAACGGAGGCACCATTCTGGAGAGAGCGCGATGAAGATTCCAACCACCTTGCTGCTGGCATTCGCCTGTGCTTTTTACTTGAATTTCTACGCCTCCATTTATGCGGCGTTGATTCTGATCCTTGTGGCACTGTATGCCTTGTTCGATCTGGTGGCCTGGCGTGCCCGCATACGCAATGCAGCGCGCTTTGCGCTCGTGTCCTTGATTGTGATGTTGCTGGTTGTTCCCCCGACATGGTTGGAGATTCAAGCGCGTCACACAACGGCGCCGTATGCTCATATCCACGATGGAGCGATTCAAACGGAAGAGGCGATCCGATTCTTGCTGGCAGGTAAGAATCCCTATGTCGAAGATTACACGCAGACGCCGATGGCGCAATGGCCAGGCTATCTGGGGCTGGCGCCGCACGAGAATATCGCCCTGTTCTATCTGCCATATCTGCCATTCACATTCCTTGCGCCCTTGCCGTTCTACTGGCTGTTCCATGTCATCACAGGTTTTTTCGATTTACGAATGTATCATCTCGTTCTGTTTGTTGCCTGGTTTTTGCTGTTGTTTCAGATCAAACGCGATTGGGAAGGTAAACTGGCATTGGTGATTCTGGTAACGCTGAATCCACTTTTTGTCCGCACCTTTATTGAGGGGCGTAACGATATTGTGGTTTTGTGGTGGCTAACGTTGGCGCTCTATTTTTTGCAACGTCGTCGGATAGTTGCCGCGACAGTGGCGTTGGGCCTGGCTTGCGTCGTCAAAGCGACTGCATGGTTTGCTGTTCCGTTTTTTCTGGCACATCTCTGGTTTAACAAGGTGTATCCTCCGCGCACATACTTGAGCCGGGTGCTCTTTCCGTTACTGGTGGTTGGTCTCATTTTTGTTGCGCCATTCGTAGTCTGGGACATTCGCGCCTTTGTGCAAGATGCCCTTTGGTATCAGTCTTCGGCATTCCCGATTGTCGGGTGGGGATTGTCCCGAATCTTGTTGGACGCAGGAGTGATTCCCGATCCCAGGGCTCCTTTTCCGTTCACCCGTATTCAAGCTATTGTTGGTATCCCTTTGCTCGTGGGATTGCTGCGATGGCAACAGGGTTGCCCCAGTTTGCAACGGATGATCGCAGCAACAGCCGTCTGCGGATTTGTGATCGGTTATGTTGGCCGGGCGTTTGCGGATAATCACATCGGCTTTATGTTATCCCTGGCGTTGTTCGCGGTGTACCTCGGGGAAGAATCTCAGGGGGGCTTGCAACCCCAGGCGAACCAGGTGGGGATACAGGAGTAGCGCTGGCCGTGCACACGAGCCTGTTGCTCGATCTGGTCGAACCAGCGTAGCGTCTCTTGCGGTATGGATTGGGCGAGATCCTGACGCAGGGTTTGCCATTCTGCGGCCAGTTCTTCTGCGCTCCATGCCTGCGGTGGACGCGGGGTCAGGCAGCCGCTTTCGATCAGCGCGATCCCGGCCTGGGCAAAGAGGGCGGGCAGACGCGGCCCCAGGGTCACATCCGCGCCCTGACGACGTAAGGCTTCTATCTGCCAGAGGGCCGGGAGCATCAGCTCCAGGGGTTCTTCGATGCGCGCGCTGTAATCGGGCTCTGCCAGGGCCAGGATAAAGCCGCCCGGCCGCGTGACACGGCGCATTTCGCGCAAGGCTTGCAGCGGATCGGGCACCCAGAGCAGGAAGTAGTGACAGAAGACAAGGTCGAAGACATCGGCGGCGTAGGGAAGGGCGCGGGCATCGGCTTGCGTGAATGAGACAGCCGCAAGGTGCAGCTTCGCTTCACGCAGGCGCGATCGGCTCAAGTCCAGGCCGTGAGGCGCATCTGCAGCCGAAGCCCACTCCTGCAGCACAGCTCCAGAGCCGCAGCCAACCTCCAGGATGCGGCGCCCGCGGCGTATCTCTTCTTTCGCCCAAAAATATTCCCGTAAAGGACGGGTCCAGCCTGCCTGTTGGACGAAGCGCCTATGTTCGTCCATAGATTTCTGCCCAACTCTGGCGCAGGGCGTTCCCCAACACGCGATCGCTCATGCCTTGCGCCGGGAGCACATCCCCATCCGGCTCAACGTATAGCCAGACCTTGCCGGCGCCGGGGGGTATTTCGTCGGCGATTTCGAGGTGTACAGGGTTGAATTCGGAATAGGGGACGGGAAGATCGAATTTGAGGCTCAGGCCAAGCTCCGCGGCGCGCTGACGGGCGGTCTCCAGGGACGGCCGCAGATCGGGGGAGATGGCGCTCAATGAGAGGGCATTGGCGCCGATTTGACGCAGGCGCACCAGGCTTTGCTCCAGGAGGGGCAAACGCTGCGGTGTGAGGGTCAGGTGCACGGTGGTGAACAGGTCTTCAGGGGTGACGGTTTGCAGGGCCTGCCAGGAGCGTTCCTCTTCAGGGGTGAGCAGGAAGAGCAGATGATCCAGACCGCTCTGGAGCAGGCTCTGGAGATAGTCGCGCCCGGCGAGACGCAATCCATCCGTGCACAGGCCGCTTACCATCCCCAGGGCTTCGGCATGGGCGATCAGGTCTATCAGATCGGGGCGCAGGGTGGGTTCGCCGCCGGTGAAGACGACGTGCGGGATGCCAAAGGCCCAGGCGGTGGCGAGGAGGGTGCGCCATTCCTCGGTGCTCAGTTCGCGGCGCACGCGTTCGGAGGGGGCGCGATCCGGGCTGACGCCGGGCGGCAGGCGGTAGGTGAGGGCGCAATCCAGGCGCAGCGGGGCCTTCAGGGGAGCGGTGTGGGGCGTCAGACGTTCCAAGCCCAGATCGGTCGTCGGATCGAGATCGGGGGATTCGAGCAGTGTCTGAATGCGCTCCACGAAGAGGCGATAGTCCTGCTGCAGGCGCTCCCGCGAGACGCGATAGCGGCGCTGCATCTGGCGGATGGTTTCCTGCTCTGACTCGCCGCGCATCCAGGAAGAGGCAAATTCGGCCGCCGTGTGATTGAGATGCAGCACCAGCGAGGCGTTGACGATCAGAATGCCGCTGCCATCTTCTTGCAGGCGCAGGTGCAGGCGATAGGGACGCTTGAGAGCAGTTTCGCCGCTGAGATGGTAGAGCTTCGCAGCGGGAGGGTTTTGACGACGGAAAAGGGTACGGAACATGGCACGCCTCCTTGCCTATCGGGCGATGGGGTCGGGCGGTTGAGGGGTGGAGCGGGGGGACTGGAAAACGGCAAGCTCCTGGAGGGCGAAAAAGGTGTTGAGGGGACGAGTCGAGGAAGGCGCGGAGAGGCCCATCTCCGGGCGCACTTCCCATTTCAACGGGCAGCCGCCCCCACATTGCGCCAGCAGCGGGCAGGATTGACAGGCCTGTGGGGCATGGCTCCTCTCACGCAGGCGAATACAGAGCGGGTGATTCCAGATGGTTTCCCAGGGATCGCGCAGGATGTTGCCTACCGGGTAATAATACGATTGACAGGGGAGCACATCTCCGCTGGATTCAATGCACATGCTGTAGAGGGCGGCGGTGCATCCTTTGACGCCCAGCTCCAGTTGCGTGGGATCGAAATGACAGTATTGGGTGGGGGTGTACCAGATCAGGCGTTGGCCGTATTCCTGGGTCTTGCGATGGGCGATCTCCAGCAAGGGATGCAGTTCGGCTTCCGCCAGGCCGGTGCCAACTTTCAGCCCGTGCCCGGAGTAGATCAGCGCATTCATGCCGATAGTGGGCACGCCAAGCGCAGCCAGAAAGTCAATCGTTTCGGCGATGGTATGCGCATTGTCGCGCAACAGGGTGGTGTTGGTCATCACGAAGAGCGGGCTGTTCAGCGCGTTCTTCAGGCCACGGATGGTCTGATCAAAGGCGCGGGCGCGCACCATGCGATTGTGAATTTCAGGATCGCAGGATTCGACGGTGATCTGCACGTGATCCAGGCCGGCCTCGACCAGACGTTGCACATAGCGCATGTCGGAGAGTCGCCGGCCGTTCGTGTTCAGGCCGACGATCAGGCCGAGTTGGGCGGCGCAGGCGATCAGCTCTGGCAGGTCCTCCCGCAGGGTGGCCTCGCCGCCGGTGAAGACCACATGGGGGATGCCGAGGTTGCGTAACTTCTCGAGGATGCGTTTCCAGTCCTCGGTGGGGAGCTCGGGATAATTTCGTTCACGGGCATTGTAGCAGTGGGCGCAATCGTTGTTGCAGCGATAGGTGATGGCCAGGTCCATGCGATAGGGCGCCTGGGGACGGTCGCTGAACGGCATGAGCGGCTCGAAGTCCAGGACGTGGAAGGCGCAGACGCCATCCGGGCGGATCATCTGACGGAGTTGCGCCTGGAAGGCTTCCAGATCCTGGCGCGCTTTACGGGGGGAGACGCGGTAAAAGGAGGTCAGGATGCGGAGCTGTTCCGGCTGCGATTTTCTTTCCAGGATCAGCCAGGCCATCAGGGTGGCGGTGGGATTGAAATGATAGAGGCGGCTGGCATTGACGAGCAGGGTGCTGTTCCCCTGCGCATCCACGCGCAGATGCAAATGGCTGCGCTCTCCCTCGGCTTCATAGTGATAGCTGTGGAGTCCCTGAGGCACGGGGAATTGGGGAGGCACCAACCAGCGGTCAAGGAGGGAGTGGATGGAAAATCGCATGGCGCACCTCACCTTCCGCCGCCGGCGCAGGCACAGGCGCATCCGGCGCACGCGCAGGCGCAACCGCCTCCACCCCCTCGATGGGAGGCAGAAGGAGGTGGGGGTGGATTGGTGATGCGGGTCACGCCTTCCGTGAAGTCGCGCGTGTTTCCCAGCACATTGCTGGCGACGGATTGAACGCTGCGAATGACCGAGGCCGCAAACGTGGAACCGGGAAGCGGGCCGCTGCGCCCGGAGCCTGAGGAGGCAGTGGCAGGCGCAGGGCGATAGGTGGGATCGTAGCGGTGCCACCACTGCGGCACGTACACCGGCCCGTGGAAGACGCGCCGGGTGCGATCGTCATAGTTTTCGTCGAGCATCATCCATTCCAGCGCTTCGCCAAAGAGCTGGCCTTTCACTTCCGGCGTTTGGGCGGCTTCCACCTGCTCCCAGGCGCGGCGCACAATCGAGCGGTAGTATTCCACCGTTTCCTTGCGACTGAAGCCGCGCATCTTCTCGCGCAGGCTGGCGATCAGGTCCACGATCATCTGGCGGAGCATTTTGCGGCGCGCGGCGAGGGTCTTTTCCTGCATGGCCTGAAGGAATTGCTGCTCGTAGACTTGCAGCCCCTCTGGCAGTGGCTGAAGCACCTGGATCTGTAGCGGCTCTGGCGAGATCACTTCGGCAGCGCCTTTCTTGATCACGCTGAACAGGATCATGGTCATCACTTTATCCAGCGGTTGTTCCAGGAGCAGGGCCGCCTCCACCGCCGTCAGGCCTCGTTTGATGCCATGCCCCTCGACCTGGACCAGCGGGGGCAGGTACTCGCTCTTGCGGCGGAATTCACCAATCAACCCGATCACGACCAGGATCGGTACCAGGAGGCACCAGAAGAGGATGAATCCCCAGGCGAACAGCGCCTCGAACAGGCCCTTCACGCTCCCCCAGAGTGTTTCCCAGAGCGAGGGTTGATAGGCGGAGGTGGGCACATACCGGGCGGGGAACGAAGCGCCGAAGAAGTATTGCTCCGATCCCCGGGCGTCCGCATAGCTCCAGGTGTAGGTGGTGCGCCCTTCGCTATCCTGACCGACCTCTGGCTGGCCCCCCTGATCCTGATGATAGCGCGGCTCCTGGAGGGTCACGCCGGGGGGAAAGTGGAAAACGACCTGCAGCCGGGTGCTTCCGTGCACGTAGGCCGCGCCGAACCAGGTGGGGGAGAAGACGGCGCTTACATAGCCTTCCAGGTCGCTGGGATGCAAGACGCGCGTGATCCGTCCGACATAAACCCGCACCCGTCCCTCGCCACCGGGCGGGATGGCATGGGCGCCCAGATCAACGGCGACGCCATATCCCTGACCCTGATAGTCGCGGGTGACTCTGACCGGTTGCCCGTTGACCCAGGCCGAAATGCTGCCGAAGTCATAGCGGTCATTGGGCAGGCCGACATCCACGAAATCAATGGGATGGGCGCCGGGATCGTTGGCGAAGTGGAAGGTGTAATCCAGCGAGAGGCTGCCATCGGCATTCCAGTAGGCATGGACGATCTCTTCGAGCAACTGGAACGAGTAGGATTGGGCCGCTGCCGGCGAGAGGTATATCCCCATCCAGAGCAAGAGAAGGAGAAATCGGAGAAGGCGACGCATGGGTCCTCCTACCATTTCGGTTCTTCGGTCAACTGATAGATGGTACCGCAATAGGGGCAGGTGACCATGGGCGCGCCGTTGACGATCTGCACGTCTTTGCTGGCGAGCGTTCCGCCGCACGAACGGCAGCGCAGCGCCTGCGCCTCCACCTGTCCTGGCAGGTCAATCTTGTAGGTGACTTCGGCCTTTTCGCGCTGCTGGCGGCGAATGGCAACCAGCAGGATGACAAATCCCAACACGAAGGCCAGTGAGCCAAAGCAAGCCAGACTGCCCCCCAGGGTGGCCCAGGCGGGGTCTCCCTGTTGGGGATCCAGTGAGCCGAGGTAGAGAAAGCCTCCCAATCCTACCCCGCAGGCCGCGATCAGGAAAAGCAAAACCGCGATCCCATAGAGCCAGTAGACGGGTTTCACGCCCTCACCTCCTGCAAATGTTTCTTACAGTGTAGCACAGTTTTGGGGGAAAGAGAATGTCGGGAAAACAAAAAGTCGCCTTCTCGGCGACTTGTGTTGCGGGGGCAGGATTCGAACCTGCGACCTCCGGGTTATGAGCCCGACGAGCTACCGCTGCTCTACCCCGCGTTGACGCTTTTATTCTAATCAGGGAGCGTGGAATCGTCAAGGGCTGAATGGGCAGTTACTGTATCATGCGTTCAAGAAATTCGCAGCGAGTTGCCCGAAAGCCATGAAAAAACCTCTGTCTCCTGTCATTGCGAGCGCAGCGAAGCAATCTCCTGGCCGATAGGGGGATTG
>JAGHYK010000122.1 GCA_017743695.1 Chloroflexota bacterium | reverse complement strand
TGCAAGAGAGACTGGCCGGCAGGAGGAATGTATATCCGCAGCGCACGCGGCAGGACGCTTAATGTCACTTCTCGTCCTCCGAGCATGGGTTCGCCATCGAGTTGAAGCGGGAAAGGGGTTTCCGAGGTGACGCGCAGATGACGAAAGGAGAGGCGGCGCACGTTCGGAGCCTCGAGGTGATGGCCGGCCATCAGCGCAAAAAAGTGACGAAAGGTATCGCGCAGACTCTCGCCGCCAAAGAGCCACAGGTCCATGACCCCATCATCAATAAAGGCGTGGGGCGAAAGTACCGCCAGCCCTCCGAGATAGCGGCGGATGTTGGTGGCCACCGCTAACAGGTAACGACCCTCGATTTCCTGGCCTTCCTGCCAGACTCGCAGATGAAGCCCATGCCAGAACGTCGCATTCCAGACGGCGGTAGCGGCATAGTGGGGAACGGAAATGTACTTGTAAAAGCGAGGCCGCGGTTCCAGTTTGGGCACCGTCAGGGCATCCAGCCCCAGGCCAGCCCAGAGCAGGAAAGGCATCTCATTGCACAGCCCGACATCCACAGCATATTGGGGCGAGTGCAGTAAAATCTCCAGGTTCTGGCTCAGCGTATACCAGGAAAACCAGCTAAAAGAGCGTAGCCCCATTTCCTGCGCCCAGACGTTCGTCGTCCCGGCCGGGAGCACCCCCAGAACCGTCTGGCTCCCCTGCAAGCCGGCAGCCACCATCCCCACCGTTCCATCGCCGCCAATCGCGAAGAGGGCATCGTAGCCATCCAGCGCCGCCTGACGTGCGACCTGCATGGCATGACGGCCATTCAGCGTTTCCAAAACCGTGACCTGCCAGCCGCGCTTTTTCAAACGATGGACCAGGGAGGGGATAAAAGGGCGCACAGGGAAGCGCCCCGCTGCCGGATTATAGAGGAGTATGCTGCGCATGGCGAAATTATACAGGATTCGATCCCTCAGCCCAAGTGCCATAAAGGCACACAGAACAAAAAGGGTGAGCCTCCTCCTCAGGCTCACCCCATCGCTCCCTTCTGCCACAGGCAAAAGGGATTTTATGCCTGGAACGGTTCAAAATACTGAATATCCAGGATCGAACCCTGGCGCTCATGGGGTGGTTTCAGCACGGCGCGCATGGGCATACCGATCACCAGGGATTCCGGATCGGCGTGGAGAAAGTGCACAATGCCTCCATCTCCAAAGCTCACCAGGCCGACGATCTGCGGCGTTTCCAGCGGGCGACCTTCAACATCCACATACAGCACAGTGAAGGTATGCAATTCCCCCACCAGGCCCATATCGCGCCAGTCGGTTAGCTCACCCAGGCAACGCTCACAAAAAGCAGTCGCCGGCACATAGGTACGGTCGCATTTCGGGCAATAGCTCCCCAGAATTTTGCCCTCATCCTTCAGGGCGCGGAAAAAGCGCTCACCGGCCAGGCCATACGTGTAGCGATGGGCGGCGGGCAGATTGCCGAACCAGGCCTGGGGCGCCAGCGGGTCTCGTTCGAGAAATGTCATGGCTGCCCTCCTATCGAATCGGTTTGAAGTACAGAATGTCGGTAATCGCCCCGGTGCGCTCGGCAGCCGGCTTCCATACCGCCTGGACACGCATCCCGATATGCACTTCCTTCGGGTCCACCTCTCCCAGTTTGTGCAGGATGCCGCCCATGATCACCGAGGAGGGGCCGAGTTCCGAGGTGCCGTCCAGGTGGATCACAGCCGGAATTTCCGGCTCGCTGATGCGCCGCATATCCCAGGTGATATAGCACAGGGAAAAGGTGTTGACCGTGCCGGTATCCGGCAGTTCGACATATTCCTCCATCGGGCGGAAGCACCATTCGCAGACGGTGCGCGGGGGTACAACCACCTTGCGACAGTGGCTGCAGCGCACCCCCAGGATGACGCCCCGCTTCAGGCCGGCCAGATAGGCGCCAATGGCGATGCCGCTATCCCAGGCATATTCCGCCTTCAGTTCGTCCATCTGGTAAAGCACTTTCCCCTGCCGAAAATCCTCTTCGCTCAGGGAAACGCCGGGAAATTGCTTGAATCGAACGGTCATGCTTGCCTCCTTATCTACCCATCACTACGACTGTGCCTACCTGCATCAGGTCGCCCCAGGCCTGGGCCACGCCGCGGCGCGGATTCCCCGGCACCTGACGTTCCCCGGCCTCGCCGCGTAACTGCCAGAAGAGCTCGGCAATCTTCATCAGGCCGGCCGCAGCAATCGGATTCCCTACCCCTAACAACCCGCCAGAGGGGCAGATCGGCAGATCGCCATCGCGCTCCGCTGTGCCATCCAGGTAAAGTTCAATGGCGCGGCCGCGCGGTGCAAGCTGCAACCCCTCCAGGTGATGCAGGGCTTTATAGTCGAACGGATCGTATGGCTCGGCAATGTGAATTTCCTTGCGTGGCTCCTTGATGCCGGCCATCTCATAGGCCATGCGCGCCGCGTATTCAACGTAGCGCGGATAGACGAGATCGCGATTCGTCCAGTAGGCCGTATCCAGATGCCAGCCGACCCCCTCGATCCAGACCGGCTTATCGGTGAGTCGTTTGGCCACATGCTCGGCAGCCAGCACAATCGCCACCGCTCCATCCGACACCGGGCTGACATCCAGGCGTTGCACCGGCCAGGCCAGCACCTCGGAATTCAGCACATCCTCCACCGTGATGTTCGCATCCCCAAGCAGGGCGCAGGGGTGCGCCGCCGCATTTCGCTTATGGAGCACGGCAACGCGGGCAATATCTTCCTTTTTCAGCCCATAGGTGCTCATATAGCGGTTCATTTCCAGCGCAAAAATCCACAGCAGGTTTGGCCCCAGGGGGCGCTCCGTCGTGTGGTCGAAGATCGTCAGGAAGGCCGCCTGCGCGTGAGGATAGTAGGAGGACATTTTCTCCTCGGCGACCACCAGCACCACATCGAACATGCCAGAGGCCACATGATACCAGCCCTGGATGGGGACAAAAATCCCTGTGCCGCCGCCGACATAGGAGCGCATAAACGGCTTGCGCCAGCCGCCTGCTCCATCCGAAGCATATTCCCCGTTCATGTGCACCCCGTCAAAAGCATCGGGGGCGGTGCCGAAGCAGACGGCATCTATATCATCCATCGTTAATTCACAGGATTCCAGCGCCATGCGCGCCGCTTCCCAGGAAAGTTCCTTCGGGGTTTCCAACGCCCGCCGCACGAAACGGGTCATGCCGGCCCCGATGACAGCTACTTTTCGCATTCCCATAGGCTCCTCCGTGTTCTCAGTTGCTCAAGATGGCGACCGCTCCGCTGGTGGTCGGTACGCCGCGCCAGGATTGCACCAGCGCTACTTCCGCTCCTTCCACCTGATGGGCGCCCGCTTCGCCGCGAAGCTGGAAGACCGCCTCCAGGGTGCGCATCAGGCCGGTGGCATCGAGCATGTGCCCAACCCCCAGGCTTCCGCCGGAGGGATTGACAGGTAGCTCCCCGTCCAGGTCGAAGGCGCCCGATTCCAGCAAGCTCCCCGCTTCTCCATAGCCACAAAACCCCAGGGCCTCCAGGGTTTGTAATTCTTTGTAGGCATAGGTATCGTCTATCTCTGCCACATCCACTTCGTTCCAGGGGTCACGCAGGCCGGCCTGCTGATAGGCCATTTGAGCGGCCTCCTGAATGTAGGGCAGGTTGCCCCATTCGCGACTCTCCAGAGAGGGCGAATCATTACACCAGCCAATGCCGCGGATCCAGATCGGGTCCTGGCGCAGCGCACGCGCTACCTCCTCCGCAGCCAGCACCATCACGATAGCCCCATCCGTAGTCGCAGCCGTCTCGCGCTTCCCCAGCGGCCAGGCCAGAGGCGGCCCGAAAAGCACCTCCTCCAGGCTGAGGTCCGCGCCATAGGCAGCCAGGGGATTGCGCAGCGCGTTGCGACGGTTCTTGACCACCACGGCAGCACATTGCTCACGGGTGGTACCGCTCTCGTACAGATAGCGATGCATCTCCATTCCGGCCACAAAATGGGTGTTCAGCCGCAGGGGACGGTTCAGCACCGGGTCCTGAGCGTAGGCGAGGATGGTATCCGGTGTCAGGAGATTGGAGGCCTTGCTATGCCCCTCGACAACCACCACGCGGGCAATCCCGCTGCGGATCAGCATCACCCCGGTCGCCAGGCCATGCAATCCATCGCCGGTGATGGTATGCACGGGCTTGAGCGCCGCCCCCAACTGATCCGGCACATACTCATCGAAAATGCTTGTCCCCTCAATGAAATCCTCGGCCACCGTGACGAAGGAGTCCACGTCGCGGCGCGGGTCAACGCCGGCGTCCGCATAGGCCCGCACGGCCGCCTCATACATCAGCTCCTTATAAGACAAATCGGGTGTCTTTGGCCGAAAGCCCGACCATCCGACACCCACAATGGCAACACGGTCGCTCATAGAGACTCCTTTCCTGGGGAATTAGTTAGGATGGGTGAATTATATCATTTGCGGTTCAACCCGTCTGAAAACGGAGAGAGGCACCTTGAGGAGCAATTTGCAAGGCGAAAGTACGACTCCGCAGGCCGGCCCGCGCGAAGGCCTCTTGCATGGCCGGGGCAACGGGTGGCATTCCTGGCAAAGAGAACGCAATCAACGAGGGCCCCGCGCCCGAAAGCGCCACCGCCGCGCCCAGGCTTTGGGCTGCCGCCAGCGCCTCCTGGGCGCCGGGAATGAGTGGCAGGCGATAGGGCTGGTGTAGCTCATCCTGCATTGCCTGCCGCAGAAGCGTCAGGTCGCCTTCGGCAAACGCCTGCGCCACGAAAAAAGCGCGCGCCATGTTGCGCACCGCCTGCGAAAGCGAAACCTGTTGGGGTAAAAAACGTCGTGAGACCTGTGTTGGCAAAGAAAATTCGGGAAGCACAACGGTAACCTGAAACGGTCGCCAGGGAAGGGGCCGCACGAGCACCTGCTCATCCTGGAACAGGGAAACGGTCAGGCCGCCGAGCAAAGCCGGCGCCACGTTATCCGAATGCCCTTCCAGCCGCGCTGCCAGGAGCAGGAGTTCCGTCGAAGGGAGAGGGTTGCCCAGCAAGGCATTGGCTGCCAGCAATCCGCTGACGATGGCCGCGGCGCTCGATCCCAGACCGGAGCCCCACGGAATGCGGTTGTGGGCCCACAGGTGCAACCCCTGCGGGAATGGATGCCCGCACACTTCATAGACGCGGCGCATCGCCCGCACCAGGAGATGCTCCCCGGCCGGGAGCGTCTGACCTTCCCCCTCGCCGTGGGTGTGAATGACTATCCTCTCCCCTTCCAGGGAAACGCGCGTTTCGTTCCAGAGGTCCAGCGCCAGCCCCAGGGTATCAAAGCCGGGTCCCAGGTTTGCTGTCGTGGCCGGAGCGTGAACCGTGATGGCAGCGGGCATGGGCTACGCGGAGGGTCGCAGGAGCACTTTCAAGACACCCGGCTGGGCTGCCCGATCAAAGGCCTGCAGGGCCTGTTCCAATGGGAATTGATCCATGATCAAAGGCGTGGGATCGATGCGGCCGCTTTCCATCAGGCGCAGCGCCGGTTCAAAGGGGCCACAACGGGAGCCGAGCACCTGAATCTCATCCACTACCAGCGAGGAGAAATTGAGCTGTAGCTCGCCCTTGTAGGTGGATTTCATCACCAGCAGGCCGCGCGGACGCACGGCACGGCGCGCAATGCCGAACCCTTCGGGTGAGCCGGTGGCCTCGATCACCACATCCCAGCGTCGCGGCGGGATCGCCTCCTCGTCAATGGTGGCGATGCCCCAACGCTTCAGCAGGGCACGGGGTTGCTCGCGCCGCGCCAGGACGCGCACATCACATCCCGTCTGCGCTACCACCTGGGCGATCAGCAATCCCAACCGCCCTGCTCCCACAATCAGCACCCGATCCGTGGGGTGGATATGCGCCTGCTCCAGGATTTCCAGGGCTGCGGCCAACGGCTCGGTGAACACCGCTTTCTCATCCGGCAGATCGGGGGGAACAGGATGCAAATTGGCCAGCGGCAATCGGGTGTATTCGGCAAACACGCCATCGCGGTTGACAATTCCCAACACCGTGCGATTCTCACAATGGGTGGGATAGCCCCTGCGACAGGCCTCACACTGTCCACAGACTGCGTTGATCTCCCCCACCACCCGCTGCCCGATCCACGCAGCATCCGGTGCTTCTACCACTTCGCCGACAAACTCATGTCCCGGCACTCCCCGATAGGGATAGTAGCCTTTGACCATTTCGAGATCGGTGCTGCAAATGCCGGCCAGGCGAACCCGGATCACGGCCTCCCCTTCGGCCTGCGGGCGCGGGATCGAGCGCAAATCCAGTTTTTGATCTTCAAGCCAGAGTGCTAACATAGCGGAGAAATGAAAGAAGGACGAGGATACAGTCAAATTTTACCTCTTTTTTTCTGCGCCGATTGCTGTTATACTCGCGCCCGATGAACGGCATTGGTATTTTCGGAGGCACTTTTGATCCTCCCCACCTGGGGCATCTGATCCTGGCCGCCGAGGCCGGCTTTCAGCTAAAGCTGGAGCGGGTGCTGTGGGTGCTCACTCCCACCCCACCGCATAAGGAGCAACCGCTCACACCGCTGTTCCATCGCCTGGAAATGGTGCGTCGCATCGTGGCCCAGGATGCGATGTTTGAATTTTGTGACCTGGAGCTTCAACGACCAGGTCCTCACTATACCGTAGATACCCTCTCCCTGATACGCGAAAAATATCCACGGGAGCGTCTGGTGCTGCTCCTGGGGGGCGATTCGCTGCGCGATCTACCGCGCTGGTCGCGCCCGGCTCAACTCATCGCGCTGTGCGATGGAATTGGCGTCATGCGCCGTCCCGGAGACGTGCTTGATCTGAACGCGCTGGAGGCTGATCTGCCCGGCCTGCAGGCACGCGTGCAATTTGTAGAGGCGCCGCTTTTGCAAATTTCCTCGCGGGAAATTCGCCGCCGCATTGCCCAGGGATGGCCGTTCCGCTACTACCTGCCTGCGACGGTTTATGAATATATCGAGCAGCACAGGCTTTATCGCCCCACGTGAGCGGGGGTGACAAGATCACCCGGCCCAGGCGGGGTTAAAAATTCTGGCCCTCATCCAGCAGGCCTGACATCCTCCGCGCTGGTGTACACTTCGATCCCCAGCGTGCGCGCCAGTTCCGCATCCTTCTCGTAAATCACCGGCGAAATCAGAATCGCTCGATCCGCCTTGCGCCCCACCCGCTTCTCATAGGAGCGAACCTTGCGCTCAAAAGTATAGACATCGGCGCGGCTTACAGAAGCCTTGATCTCACACACCAGCATTTGCCCATTGTAGATCACCACATCCAGCTCCACCTGATCCGGCCGCCCGAACACCTCTCCGCTCTCATCTTTGTACTGCACCCGCTCCACTTTCACCCCAAAGTTTTCCTCCAGAATGCCACGCAAAGCGTTGCGGAAGGCATCTTCGCTCATGATCCCCCAGCGCGCACCCAACGCGCCAACGGTCTGTTCAATCCGTCTGTCCACACGCTGAATTTCCTTGCCCTGACGCTGGATTTCCTCCATCAGCGCGCGGATTTGCCGCTGGTTCTCTTCCCAACGCCGTTCATTGGCCTCCCAACGCCGTTC
>JAGHYK010000121.1 GCA_017743695.1 Chloroflexota bacterium | reverse complement strand
GGTCTTTCTCAACCTTTGTGTCTTCGTGCCTTCGTGGTGAGAAAAGAATAAACCGCCAGGACACAAAGTCACAAAGTTTTTCCTCGCTCCTTGTTCACTGGCAGTCTTCTGGCAGGCTGGAAAGCCTATCCTACGGGGATGCCGTCCTCCTGCCGTCCGCCGTCTGCGGTCCGCGGTCTGATTCGTTGATTCGTTCCCCTATTCGTTGACGGTTTGCCCTCCCCGACAGGCTGGAAAGCCTGTCTTACAGTTCTACCGTCTATCTTCCATCGTCTATTGTCCATCCCGTCGCCTGCCGTCCGCGTTCCGTTGTCTTTCAGAGCGAGCCACCCCGGAACATAACAGGGGATCACAACGGTTCTGCAGAGGAAGATGCGAATGCCTGGTGCATGGTGAATACGAAATGAGCTGCGCTTTCGACGGGTTTTTCACTTTTCCGCACTGCGTCAATCAAGGCGGAACCAACGATAACGCCATCTGCCCACTCTGCCACCTGGCGCGCCTGATCAGGGGTGGCAATTCCAAACCCTACCGCCAGGGGTTTCTGGGTCACCGCGCGAGCGCGTTCCACAAAAGCGTTCAAATCGGGCGGTAACTTTGAGCGCGCACCGGTAACCCCCGTCAGGGAGACCAGATACAAAAAACCGGTCGTGTGATCTGCGATGCGTCTGAGCCGCTCAGGAGGCGTGTTCGGAGAGGCGAGAAATACCAGGGCCAGCCCGTTTTCGCGGCATAGCGTTTCAGCCTCTGCTGCTTCCTCCAGAGGCAGGTCCGGAAGGATCAACCCATCTGCTCCGGCTTCCCTGGCTTCGTGGATAAATCGCGCCAGGCCGTAAGCCAGAGCCGGGTTCAGGTATCCCATGAGCAAAAGCGGTTGCGTGAGTCCACGCTGACGCAGGGTAGCCGTCATTTCCAGAGCGCGTTTCACACTCATTCCCTGCTCCAAAGCGACCTGGGTGGAATGTTGAATGGTAGGGCCATCTGCCAGGGGATCTGAAAATGGGATGCCCAGCTCGATTAAGTCTGCGCCGGCCTGGGCAATGGCAGTGATAATTTCCAGCGACAGGGGAGGATTCGGATAGCCGAGGGTAAAGTAAGGCATCAAGGCAGCGCGCCCTTGTCTGCGACGGGTTTCAAAAACCTCAGCAATGTGCTGGATGCCGTTCATGATAGCCTCCCGTAAGAATGCTCGCCAGCAGACAGGCTTCTGGTTACAGTATCCAGGTCTTTATCACCGCGTCCGGAAAGGTTCACGATGAGGATCGAATCCGGTGACAGGGTCGGCGCCAATCGAATGGCTTCTGCCACGGCATGGGCTGATTCGAGCGCCGGCAGGATGCCTTCCGTGCGCGCAAGGGTTTGAAAGGCATTCAGTGCCTGCGCATCCGTTGCCCAGGTATATTCAACGCGGCCGATGGCGCGCAGGTATGCATGTTCAGGGCCGACGGCGGCGTAATCTAAACCGGCTGAAATCGAATGTGTCTCGGCGATTTGTCCATCTTCGGTTTGCAGGACAAAGGTGTAGGTGCCGTGTAAAACGCCGGGGCGTCCCAGACGAGGATCCGCAAAACGCGCAGCATGATGGCCGCTCTCTATCCCCTGACCGCCTGCTTCGACCCCTATCAGGCGCACTTGCGGATCGTCCAAAAAGGCGGTGAATAGACCGATCGCGTTTGATCCTCCTCCCACGCAGGCGATGCAAAGATCCGGTAAGCGTCCGGCCTGTTCCAGAATCTGGTGCCGCGCCTCATCGCCAATGATGCGCTGGAAATCGCGCACGATGGTAGGGTAGGGATGAGGACCTAATGCAGAACCGAGCAGATAGTAAGTATCGCGTACGTTGGTCACCCAATCGCGAATTGCTTCGTTGATAGCGTCTTTCAGGGTACGGCTGCCGCTTTCGACGGGTCGCACTTCTGCACCCAGCAGGCGCATACGCAGCACATTGGGCTGCTGGCGCGCCATATCTACTGCGCCCATATATATCACGCATTCTAATCCCAGCAGCGCAGCCGCTGTGGCTGTTGCAACTCCATGTTGTCCCGCTCCGGTTTCAGCGATCACGCGACGCTTGCCCATTCGTTTTGCCAGCAGTGCCTGTCCCAGGGCATTATTGATTTTATGTGCTCCTGTATGAGCCAGATCCTCCCGCTTAAGGTAGAGTTGTGCTCCACCCAACGATTGACTCAATCGCTGCGCATGGAACAGGGGAGTGGGGCGTCCCACATACTTTTGGAGCAATTCTTGCAATTCCCTCTGAAAGGACTCATCGTGCTTTGCATCGTTATAAGCGGCCTCCAGCTCTTCAACCGCTGGCATCAGAACTTCGGGGATAAATTGCCCGCCAAAGGGCCCAAATTTTTTACTCATCGTTTGCCTCCAGATATGTTGAGAAAACTTTCACGCCTGCGCATTCTTTCCGGTTCCAGAGCTTTTCGGAACATCAAAGTGCTCGTTGAACGAGTTTTGCGCCGCCCTCACCTGCTGGATGAAGGCTTTGAGCCTGTGTGGGTCTTTTTGCCCTGGCTCAGATTCCACCCCTGAGGCCACATCCACTCCCCAGGGACGAACTTGCTGCACAGCTACGGCAACATTTTCCGGGTTCAGGCCGCCAGCCAGCAGGATCGGCACCCGGTGAGCCACCTGAGAAGCCAATTCCCAATTTGCCTGTTTTCCGGTGCCGCCATATTGTCCGCTGACCGCTGCATCCAACAAACAGGCAGGAGGCTGCGGGCGGAGAGGATAGTGTAACAGCGCGGTCTGGAGATCGGCTTCGGTCGTTGTTCGCAAAGCCTTAAAGGCGCGTTCTCCGAGAAATTCCAGCGTTTCGGGCGGTTCATCTCCCGAAAGTTGCGCGAGATGCAGTCCGCAGGTATTCAGGATGCTCAAAATCTCTGCAGTGGATACGTTAACGAAAACGCCGACCAGAATAACATGGGGGGCCTGATCAGATACCCGTTGAGAGATTTGTGCGCAAACTTGAGGTGTCACGTAGCGCGGGCTTTGGGGATAAAAGTTGAATCCCAACATGTCTGCGCCCAGCTCAACAGCGGTCAGCGCATCCTTGAGGGTTTTGATGCCACAGATTTTCACCATGGTCATCGTCATTCCCCTCCACAAAACTCTCTGACTTTTGCTGCTACATCCTTTGCTGTGACCAGCGCCTCGCCAACGAGGATCGCATCCACTCCCGCGGCTGCGAGCGCATACGCTTCATCTGCGCCGTGAATTCCACTCTCAGCAACCACACAGATGGGATCCGGGATATGTGGGCGAAGAGAAAAAGTGGTCTCAAGATGGACCGAAAAATCATGTAGATTGCGATTGTTGATGCCGATCAAAAGCGGATTACATTCCAGGGCGCGATGTAATTCGTCCAGCGTATGCACCTCGACGAGGGGCGTCATGCCCAATGCTTGCGCCAGGGTATGCAGGCGCAGGAGAGCATCTTGTTCCAGGCCGGCCACGATCAACAGCACAGCATCGGCTCCAGCAGCGCGTGCTTCGTAGATTTGATATTCATCACACAGGAAATCTTTGCGCAATAGAGGCGGTCGCGGCGCAAACGCCGCGATCTGACGCAAAACCTCGAGATGCCCTTGAAAGTACTTCTCATCCGTCAAGACACTGATGGCGGCTGCTCCATGGGAAATGTACTGTTGTGCCAGACAAATCGGGTCGAAATCGGCGCGAAGGACGCCTCTGGATGGCGAAGCCTTTTTGACTTCAGCGATGAGAGCGGGCAAATCGCGCCTGTTTCTGGAACGCAGGGCGGCGACAATATCGAGAGGCGCTGGCGCCATCTCCGCAGCCCGCTGCACCTCTGCGAAGGGGTATCGCTGTTTTCGTTCGGCCACTTCTTTGTGCTTCCAGGCGAAAATCTCATCCAGGATGCTCATATCCCCGCCTTAGTTTGCGACTGCGCCATTGGTTTCAGCGAATTTCTGGGTAATCAGGATGAACGCCTCCAGTTTTTCCAGGGCCTTTCCGCTATCCAGCGACAGGCGTGCTTCTTCGAGAGCAGAACCCAGATCGCCTGTTTCGACTGCGATGGCTGCTGCCGCGTTCAGCAAGACAACATCTCGACGTGGAGAACGATCCTCGCCGCTTAGAATTGCACGTAGCAGAGCGGCATTTTCCTGCGGCGTGTGACCGCGTAGCGTCTCCAGTGCGGCTGGCCGCAACCCAAACCGCTCCGCATGGAGGTCGAAGGTTTTCACGCGGCCCTCAGACAAAATGCTGACGCGATTGGCTCCTGTTGTGCTCAGTTCATCCAACCCACCATCTCCGTGTACAATCCATGCGCCACGGCTGCCTAACTCTTTCAGCACTTCAGCCAGCAATTCCGTGAGTGACGGATCATACACGCCGATCAACTGGTGGGTTGCACCGGCCGGGTTGGTAAGAGGACCAAGCAGGTTGAAGATCGTGCGCTGCCCAAGCTCCCGACGAGGGCCAATGGCATGTTTCATCGCCGGATGAAAACGTGGGGCGAAGATGAAACCGATGCCGATTTCTTCAATGCATGTCGCTACCTGTTCTGGCGTCAGGTCAAGAGAGACTCCAAGCGCCTGGAGGACATCGGCACTGCCGCAACTTGAAGAGGCGGCGCGATTTCCGTGCTTTGCAACTTTTCGACCGGTGCCTGCGACGACAAAGGCCGCGGCTGTGGAGATGTTGAAGGTATGCTTCCCATCCCCGCCGGTGCCTGCGGTATCGAGTAAACTCCGGCCGTTTCCCCTGACCGGCACAGGCGTTGCATAGCTACGCATGGCCCTTGCACTTCCCACAATTTCGTCCACAGTCTCCCCTTTCATCCGTAGTGCGATCAGATAACCTGCGATTTGTGCAGGCGTCGCCTGGCCGCTCATGATGATTTGCATCGCCTGTTCAGCCTCTTCCGCGGTCAGATTTTGTCGCTGCAAGAGTTTGGCGAGAAACGGTTTTAACATGTCTACCTCCTTCTCCGATCCAGAATGTGAAACTGATTGAGGTGCCTGGTTTTTCTGTCGGCCATTGGTTTTTATCTTCAGGAAATTGTTCAAAAGCTCCTTACCATATTCGGTAAGGATGGATTCTGGATGGAATTGCACGCCGAAGATCGGGTATTCTTTGTGACGCAAGCCCATGATTTCTCCTTCCGAAGTGGTCGCGGTGACTTCCAGTACGGAAGGTAGCGGCCCCCTGACGATCAGAGAATGATAGCGTGCGGCCTGAAATGGGCTGGGAAGACCGGCAAACAAATCCTTTCCCTGGTGTTGAATCAACGAGGTTTTGCCATGCATCAAGCGGGATGCGCGCGTCACCTCGCCGCCAAAAACGGATGCAATGCACTGATGCCCCAGGCAAACGCCCAGTATAGGGATGCGCGGCCCCAGACAACGGATTACCTCGTTGGAGACGCCTGCGTCAGCGGGTGTTCCAGGACCAGGCGAGATCACAATGTGGGTGGGTTTCAGGTCTTCGATTTCTTCGATTCGGATCGCATCGTTACGGAATACCAGAACTTCCGCCCCCAGTTCCCCAAGATATTGCGCCAGGTTGTAGGTGAAAGAGTCATAGTTATCAATCAGGAGAACCCGCTTGCGGTATTCTTCGCCTGCCGCCTGGATAGCACGTTCAGGCTGGCCTTCTGCGTTTTCTACGGCCACGAGCAGGGCTCGCGCTTTGTTCAGGCTTTCCTGATATTCGCGTTCTGGATCGGAATCGGCGACAACGCCACTTCCAGCCTGGATATACACCGTATCACCGTGCATGACCAGCGTGCGCAGCGTAATGCAGGTATCCATGGAGCCGTTGTAAGAAAAATATCCGACGATGCCCGCGTAGATGCCGCGAGGCTGTTCTTCCAGTTTCTGGATGATCTGCATGGCGCGTACTTTTGGCGCTCCGCTGACTGTTCCGGCTGGGAAAGTCGCTTGTAGCAGGTCGAAGGCATCGTGTTCGGGGTCTAATTCGCCCTCTACCTGAGAGACAATATGCATGACATGCGAATAACGCTCGATGGTCATCTCTTCGGAGACGTGAACGCTTCCCTTCAGGCAAACCCGGCCCAAATCGTTACGCGCTAGGTCTACCAGCATGACGTGTTCTGCTCGTTCTTTGGGATCATTTCGGAGTTCTTGCTCGATGGCAATATCTTCGGCCTCGCTCTTGCCGCGCGGGCGCGTGCCGGCAATCGGGCGGATCAGGGCGCGTCTTCCATCGAGACGAACATGCACTTCGGGGGAAGCGCCGATGAGCCGCAAGGGTAGAGGAGCAGTCAGCGCACCAAAGTCGAAGTAGAACATGTATGGAGAAGGGTTTAATCGGCGCAGGGCGCGATAAATATCCAACGGTGCTGCCTGTGTTCTGCGCATCAAACGCTGCGAAAGCACCACCTGAAAAATATCCCCAGCCCGGATGTATTCCTGGGCACAGCGCACCATTTCGAGATATTCTTCACGGGTTTTGTTCGAGTGCACCTCATGCGTCTGAGAGCCGGAGTGATGGAGATGGAACTCTGGCAAAGAAGTTTTCAATCGTGTTTCCAGCTCATCCAATCTTTCTATGGCACGCGCCATTTCCTGTTCGCCCTCAGCAATGGTCAGCAATAGTAACTGTCCGTAAGCGTGATCGAAGGCAACCAGGGTGTCGGCTTGCAGAAAGATAGCCTCTGGCCAGCTTTGTTCAGGGTGAATGCTCACGCTGGGTTCAAAGAAGCGCACCACGTCGTAACTGAGATACCCGACCAGGCCTCCGACAAAACGCGGTAGCTCCGGGATAGGAACCACCTCGTGTGCGCCTGAGACAGTACGTAGCAAATGCAGGGGATTTTCACCCGCCCGGAGAAGATACCGTTCCATCCCTTCGGCAGAATGGATCTCCCAAACGCCATCTTTGAGAAGATAAGATTTTCGCGGCCTGACGCCGACAAATGAATAGCGTGCAACCTGTTCGCCGCCGGTTACACTTTCCAGCAAGAAAGAGGGTTGACCATCAGCGAGTTTCAGGTACACGGAGAGCGGCGTCTCCAGATCGGCATTGTACTGGCGCATCAAGACCCGCCGCTCGGGACCCAGGGGAAATACTTTAAGGCGAGTTTCCATAGAAACCTCCAACAGTGTGCGAAATAAAACAAAAATCTCCTCTCATCCGAGGGACGAGAGGAGACTCCCGTGGTGCCACCCTGTTTAGGCTGGTATTTAAGAAAAAACCCGTCGGTCAGACGACGGGAAGGAAAAGCCAGCCTCACTCGTTAGCGGGTACGGCCGCCGGTCTCTGCACAAGCCTGCCGCAAATGGTGCTTTCACCTGAACGGCGATACCCTTTGCCAGGATAACGGCGGCAACTCCGGCGCGGGCTACTTGGTAGTCTTTCGCCCTACGGCTCTGAGAACCATTCAGCACCGGCGTCTGGATCAGGCTCTCACCTGCCCCTGACTCTCTGTACCAGCGTTTCGGCGCTTACTCTTTCTCTTCACAGCCTTTGCGTGTTACGAGTGGCCTGTTTTATATCACAGGCGATCAAAATCTGTCAAGATTTTGATCGCCGGTTCGCCTTTTTCCTTGATACAAATCTCAGTGCATGATATAATCCGTCCCCGCGTTTGGGAA
>JAGHYK010000120.1 GCA_017743695.1 Chloroflexota bacterium | reverse complement strand
AACCGTCCACCGTCCGCTTGCGGTCTGCGGTCGGCGGTCTGCGGTCGGCAGGCAGTGAACAGGAGGCTGAGGGTCAGGAACAGGATGAGGAATCGGGGGAAGCGGGGCATGGGGAATCTCCTGGGAGCGTTTTTGTGAATTATAACGGAGGGTGGACGATGGACGATAGACTATGGTGATCCATGGGTCTTCTCTGAAGGGCTGGAAAGCCTGTCCGGCTGCAGCTCCCCATCCGTGCTCTTTGATTCACCCTCTCTGTAAACAAACATTAACCTGCCATTTGAACAGCGTTAAAATGAGCATGGTATCCTTTGGGTGCAAAATCCTAAACCCGAGAAAGGAGAAAGGAGAAAGAGAAATGAAGCGTATTCAATGGTTCGTGTTTCTGGTCACGATTGTGGCCGTGCTGTTGACGGCGTGCGGCGCACAAGCGCCAACCGCTGCGCCGACCAAAGCCGCTGCCCCAGCCATGGCTGCAACAGCAGAGCCAACCATGGCTGCACCGACTGCCGAGCCAACCATGGCCGCGTCCAAACTCGAAGGCACGGTTCTCATTGATGGCTCAAGTACGGTTGCGCCTATCAGCATGGCAGTGGCGGAAGAGTTCCAGGCCCAATACCCGGATGTACGCGTTCCAGTGGGTATTTCCGGAACGGGCGGTGGCTTCAAGAAATTCTGCAACGGCGAAACGGACATTTCCGATGCTTCTCGCCCGATCAAGGCCTCCGAAATCGAAGCCTGCCAGAAGAATGGCATTGAATATATTGAGCTACCCGTGGCCTACGATGGGCTTGCCGTCCTGGTGCATCCGTCAAACGATTTTGCCTCGTGCCTCACTGTGGCAGAACTGAAGAAAATCTGGGAACCCGAAGCCGAGGGCCAGATCAAGAACTGGAAACAGGTGCGTGATAGCTTCCCGGATCGCCCCCTCAGCCTGTACGGCGCTGGTACTGATTCGGGCACCTATGATTACTTCACCGAGGCCATTGTTGGAAAAGCCGGTAAAAGCCGCGGCGATTATCTGCCCAGCGAGGACGACAATGTGCTCGTTCAGGGCATTAGCGGCGACCCGAACGCGCTGGGGTTCTTCGGCCTGGCCTACTACGAAGAGAACAAGGACAAGATCAAGCTGGTCGCGATTGACAATGGCAATGGATGCGTGCTACCCTCCAACGAGACAGTCTCTAACGGCACCTATCAGCCGCTTTCCCGTCCGTTGTTCATCTACGTAAAGCGCACCAGCGCCGATCGTCCTGAAGTTCAGGCGTTTGTGAAATTCTATCTGGAAAATGCCGCCCGCTTGAGCGCCGCAGTGGGCTATATTCCTCTGCCCGCCGAAGTGTATCCGCTGGCCCTGCAGCGCTTTGAGAAGCGCATTGTCGGCACGCTCTTTGGAGGCGAGACGCCGGTTGGCGTTACGCTCCAGGAATTGCTCCAGAAAGAGCAGCAGAAGTAGTCTTTCCGAACAGTTGCGATATAATTCACAGGTGGCGCCTGCCTTTCAATCAGGCGCCACCTCGGAGGTTCTGATGACTTCTCTGATTCACGACCTGCCTGCTCGCAAAGCGCGCTCGACGGATACGTTTGTTCGGGGAGTTTTGTTCATCGTCAGCCTGATCTCGATCCTTACAACGATAGGCATCGTTTTTGTCTTGCTCCAAGAGACCCTTTATTTCTTCAGCGAGGTCTCCCTGGCGCAATTTTTCCTGGATACCCGCTGGACACCTCTATTCGTCTCCAGGCGTTTCGGCATCTGGCCGCTGGTGAACGGAACGCTCCTGGTAAGTTTTATCGCTCTTCTCGTTGCGCTTCCCCTGGGATTACTGGCTGCAATTTTCATGAGCGAATATGCCAGCCCCGGCGTGCGTGGCTGGCTGAAGCCGACTCTGGAGATCCTGGCCGGCATCCCGACGGTCGTTTATGGGTATTTTGCCCTCAACTTTGTCACTCCCTGGCTGCAAAAAATCTTTCCTCAGACCCAGATCTTCAATGCGCTCAGCGCAGGACTGGTGATGGGATTCATGATCCTGCCGCTGGTGGCTTCGCTCTCCGAGGACGCAATCGCTTCGGTGCCCTACTCGTTACGCGAGGCTGCTTACAGTCTGGGCGCCACGCGCTGGGAAACGGTAACGCAAGTGCTGATACCGGCGGCGTTTTCCGGGATTACCGCGGCCTTCATCCTGGCCTTTTCCCGCGCGGTGGGGGAAACGATGATCGTAGCGATTGCAGCCGGTCAACAGCCCAAACTCACCCTGAACGTGCTGGAATCCATCGAAACCATGACCGCTTATATCGTGCAGGTCAGCCTGGGTGACACCCCCCAGCAAAGCCTGGCCTTTCGTACCATTTTCGCAGTCGGGATGATGTTATTCCTCATGACCCTGATCATGAACCTGCTCAGTTACTATATCGCTCGCAGGGTGCGGGAGGTGTATCAATGAGCACGGCAAACCTGTTCAGTGAGAACGCTGAGCACCTCAGACGTCGTCATTTGAAGGGGGCCTTGCTCGCCGGCCTGGCATTCCTGGCCATCTTGCTCGCCATAATTGTCCTGGTGACGCTGCTGATCGACGTCTTTGTAGATGGGCTACCCTGGTTGCGCCCGCAACTGTTCACCAATTTCCCCTCCCGTTTTCCCGAAAAGGCCGGCCTGCGTTCTGCCCTGCAGGGGTCTTTCTGGTTGATGATCCTGACGGCGCTGATGGCCATACCGGTTGGGATAGCTTCGGCAGTATACCTGGAAGAATATGCCCCCCAAACGGCCTTGACGCGTTGGATTGAGATTAACATTTCCAATCTGGCCGGCGTCCCCTCGATCATCTACGGCCTTTTAGGGCTTGGATTATTTGTACGGGGATTGGGATTGGGGCGCAGTTTGCTCGCAGGCGCGTTGACCATGTCGCTCCTGATCCTCCCGATCATCATCGTTGCATCCCGCGAAGCCTTGCGCGCCGTGCCGCCCTCGCTGCGCGAGGCCGCCATTGCACTGGGCGCTACCCCCTGGCAGGTGATTCGGGATCATACGTTACAATATGCCATGTCCGGTATCCTGACCGGCATCATCCTGGCCATGTCACGCGCCGTTGGCGAAACAGCGCCGCTGATCACCATCGGGGCGCTGACCTACATCGCTTTTGATCTTCGCGGCCCGTTAGACATCTTTACCGTGTTACCGATCCAGATTTTCAACTGGGTCTCGCTACCCCAGAAAGAATTTCAACGCCTGGCTGCGGCCGGCATCATCGTGCTTCTGGGATTCACATTGCTGATGAACGCTCTGGCCATTTTCCTGCGTAATCGCTTGCGACAGAGGTGGTAAACATGCCCGAAACGATCATTGAAATTCGTAACCTGAGTGTCTGGTACGGGAACTTCCACGCAATCCGTGACGTAACTCTTCCCATCTATCGCAATGCCATCACGGCTATTATCGGCCCCTCCGGTTGCGGTAAGAGCACCCTCCTGCGCTCCTTGAACCGCATGAACGAGCTGATCCCAGGGGTGCAAACCACGGGGGAAGTACTCTACCAGGGGCAGAACATTTACGCGCCAGGGGTAGACCCGGTCTCTGTTCGCCGCCGCATCGGGATGGTGTTCCAGAAACCGAACCCCTTTCCCAAAAGCATCTACGAAAACATCGCCTGGGGGGTGCGCATCAATGGCTTTCGCGGCTCAAAAGCGGAACTGGATGCAGTGGTGGAAAATGCGCTACGTCAGGCCGCCCTGTGGGATGAGGTCAAACACAAACTACACGAGAGCGGA
The DNA here is from genome assembly GCA_017743695.1 of Chloroflexota bacterium. Classification (GTDB taxonomy): domain Bacteria; phylum Chloroflexota; class Anaerolineae; order Anaerolineales; family Villigracilaceae; genus 630D-37. Next base: position 3,851 of record JAGHYK010000120.1, on the reverse strand, counting down.
TTCTCGCTCTCCGGAGGACAGCAACAACGCCTGTGCATCGCCCGAACGATTGCCCTGAGGCCCGAAGTCATCCTCATGGATGAACCCGCCTCTGCCCTCGACCCGATTGCGACCCTGCGCATTGAAGAGTTGATGCAAGCGCTAAAAAAAGACTTCACCATCGTGGTCGTGACGCATAACATGCAGCAGGCGGCTCGCGTCTCCGACTATACTGCCATGATGATGCTGGTCGAAGAGACGCGCACCGGCACGGTGATCGAATTTGGGGAGACGCAAAAAATCTTCACCCATCCTTCCGACAAGCGCACCGAGGATTATGTTACCGGGCGATTCGGCTAAAGGCAAATTCTTTATCATCATGGCGGAAAGCCCTCTCAGCTCCACCATTCCACCAAAGGGGGCAGGGAGTGCTTCTAAGACTTTACAGGCAAAATCCTGGCCATGAGTGAACTGATTCTGGTCATCGAAGATGAACCAACCTTAAGGGATGTGCTGAGCTATAACCTGCGGAAAGAGGGCTATCGTGTCGAAGTGGCTGCCGACGGTGCAGAGGGACTGGAAAAAGCCCGCCGTCTGCGCCCCGACCTGATTGTACTGGACGTGATGCTGCCCCAAATGGATGGGTTTGAGCTGGCGCGCCGCCTGAGACCTGAAATCACAGCTCCAATCCTGATGCTCACAGCCCGCACCGATGAAGTGGATCGCGTGGTCGGCCTGGAAGTGGGCGCTGATGACTATATCCTCAAACCGTTTTCCATGCGCGAACTTCAGGCGCGCATCAAGGCGCACCTGCGAAGGCTGCAAATGCTTCAGGCATCGGCTGCTTCCACCGGCAGCCTGCCACGCGAATTCGTCTTTGGCAACCTGGTGATCGGCGTGGAACGGCGCGAAGTGCTCCTGAATGGTCAGCCGCTGCACCTGAAACCCAAAGAGTACGATCTGCTGCTCTTCTTCGCCCGGCACCCCCGACGCATCCTCAGCCGCGATTACATTCTGGAACAGGTATGGGGCTGGCAATATTTCGGGGATAGCCGCACCGTAGATGTGCATGTGCGCTGGTTGCGCGAGAAAATCGAGCCCGATCCCTCCCACCCGGTACGGATCGTAACAGTACGCGGCGGCGGCTATCGCTTTGAGGGATGAATTACCTCTGGATCGCTCTTCTCATTCTCCTGCTGGCCTTGCTGGCCGGCCTTTCCTGGCAGCACTTTCGCCTGCGCCACCGCCTGAAGACCTATACCGGGCAGCTACAGCGGATCGAACATTTCTCTGAGTTGGGGGATTTTGCGGGGCTGGAGGAGCTGAGCGGCGCTATTCGCTCGCTCATGCTTCGCTTCCAGAAACAGCTTGAGCAGGAACAGATCGAACGCGCTCGTCTGACAAGGCTGCTGGAACAACTGAGCGATGCCGTGATCCTGGCCGATGAAAACGGCCTGGTGACTTTCCTCAATCCAGCCGCAGGCCGCATGTTCCAGACATCCCCTGCCCGCGCCATGGGGCGACCGGTCGAGGAACTGTTGCGTCACCATCGCCTGATCGCGCTCTGGGAACGAAGCCGCACGCAATGCGAAACCTGCTCAGAGGCCATCGAATGGCCGGTGAGACGCCTGTTTCTGAATGCCATCGTCGTCCCGGATGCGCATCATCCCGGCGGCAGCCTGATCCTCGTTCAAGACCTGACTCGCCTGCGCCTGCTGGAGACGATGCGCCGCGACTTTGTAGCCAATTTCTCCCATGAAATCCGCACGCCGCTCACCAGCATTCAGGTGCTTGCCGAAACGCTGCGCAATGGCGCGCTGGAGGAACCGGCTGCAGCCCGTCGCTTTCTGGAACAACTGGAGCGCGAAGTCCAGAGCCTCACCCGCCTGGCTGAGGAATTGCTTGAACTTTCCCAACTGGAAGCCGGCACCCTGCGCCTGGAGATCCGCCCTCAGGATGTCTGCCCCTGGCTCTCGCAGGTCTGCGCCAGGATGCGCCTTCTTGCGGAACAGGAAGGCCTTCACCTGATCGTGGAATGCGATCCGCAACTGCCGCCGGTTCTGGCTGATCCCTTGCGTTTGGAGCGCGTTTTGGTCAATCTGATTCAAAATGCGATTAAATTTTCTCCCCCTGGCCGGCGTGTTTGGGTCACAGCGAAGCCGGAGGTGGGGCAGGCGCAGATTCGCTTCACGGTTCGCGATGAGGGAATGGGGATTGCTGAAGAAGACCTGCCGCGCATTTTTGAGCGTTTCTACAAGAGTCGGCGTAGTCAGGGGCATGGATTGGGGCTATCCATTGCCCGTCACATTGTCGAAGCGCATGGTGGGCGCATCTGGGTCGAAAACATGCCTGGCAAAGGCGCCGCCTTTCACTTCGTGCTCCCTGTGGCTTGAGGCATCCGCCGCTTGCCTGCCCCTCAAGCTCGAAAGCCTGTGCTGATGTCGTCCATCGTCCACCATCCACTGCCGTCTGCCGTCCGCGGTCTGCGGTCTCTTTGCATTGACACCCCACGCAGGATATGATACAATGCGGGGCGTCGGGCCCCCATCGTCTAGTGGCCCAGGACGAAGCCCTCTCAAGGCTTAAACAGGGGTTCGAGTCCCCTTGGGGGCACACAAGCATCTGCCTTTGCGCAGGTGCTTTTTTGTTTTCGCAACCGCTTCGGGCAAACTCCGGCAAAATTCGAGAAAATCCCTTGCACATTTCATCATCTTAAGGCATACTTACTATAAGCCCCTGTGGAGAGAAAAAGATGGCTAAGATTGCCTTACGCCTTTACCACCGTGAAATTGAGTCCCTGATCGATCAGGGCGAGCTGGAAGCTGCTATTGCCCATTGCCGCCATATTCTACAGACCTTTCCCAAGTGCCTGGATACATATCGCCTGCTGGGAAAAGCCTATCTCCAGGCCAGACGATACGCAGAAGCTACGGATATTTTCCGGCGCCTGCTGATGGCCATTCCGGATGACTTTATCGCTCATGTTGGGATGGCATTGATTCACGATGACCAGGGAAAGCTCGACGAAGCCATCTGGCACATGAGCCGCGCTTTCGATGTACAGCCCGCCAATCGTGCGGTTCAGGCTGAGCTTCAGCGCCTCTACAATCAGCGGGATGGCGTCATGCCCCCGCGTATCCGCCTGACGCGGGCTGCGCTGGCGTACCTGTATCTTCGCGGTCAGCTCTACCTGGAAGCCATTGAAGAAATTCGTGCCATCCTCAAAGAGGAACCCTCGCGCTACGACATGCAAACTCTGCTGGCGAAAGCCCTTTTCTTCGGAGGATACCGGAAGGAAGCAGCCGAATTGTGCACACAGCTTCTGAATACCTATCCCTATAACTTTGAAGCCAATCGCGTTCTGGCCGAACTGAGCGCCTCCGCCGCCCAAACACAAAAGGAAACGACGGAAGTCTATCGCCATCGCCTGGTTGAAATGGACCCATACATTAACTTCGCCACTCGCTCCGTGTTCCTGGCTTCCCAGGTACCCGATGCAGCCGTCAGCATTGAACGGTATGAATGGCGTCCTGGCGCCGGTGTTGAACTGCCAGCCGGTTGGGAGGGCCTGGCGCTGGGTGAAAGCCCTGCTGAAGTGTTTTCTCCAGCAACCGCCTTGGAAGCGGAGCAAGAAGCGCAACCGGCGACGGCCGAATCACCCATTCCCGACTGGCTACGTCAGGCCGGATGGGGAGAAGCCACTGGTGAATTTGTCGAACGTCCACTCAGCGAACAGGAGGAACCACCCCTGGAAAAGGCAGAACTTCCGGACTGGCTCAAAGCAATGGCGCCTCCCGAAGTTCTATCGGAAGCCTCCACCGCTGCCCAACCGGAAGCTGCCCGGCCTGCGGAAGAACTCCCCGACTGGCTGA
>JAGHYK010000119.1 GCA_017743695.1 Chloroflexota bacterium | reverse complement strand
ATGGCACATTCCCGATTTTTCCTCCGTTCTCAGGATGTGCCTGGATAGAGAAGTATCAGAAAATTATAAGAGTTATCTTCTGAGTCTTGACTTTGGGATAGGGGAAACGGTATGATAGGGGCGCATTTAGCACTCAAGGCGAAAGAGTGCTAAACGTTCTCCAAATCACTTTAGAGAAGGAGGTCTGGTATGGCACTCACGCTTAAACCCTTAGGTGATCGTGTGGTGGTGGAGCCCATTGAACAAGAGGAAGTGACACCCGGCGGCATCGTTTTACCTGAAACCGCCAAAGAGAAGCCTCAACAGGGCTTCGTGAAGGCTGTCGGTCCTGGGACGCGCGATGAGAAGGGGAACCGCATCCCGTTGGATGTCAAAGTTGGGGATCGCGTGCTGTTCGCAAAATATGCCGGCAGCGAGTTCAAGGTGGAGGGCAAGAAGCTCCTCATTCTGCGCGAAAGCGATATTATGGCAATTGTCGAGGGATAAGTTAAAAATTCTACTCGGGAGGAATGCATATGGCAGCAAAGCAGTTAGTTTTCAATGAAGATGCTCGTCGAAAGCTCAAGGAAGGAATGAATGTCCTGGCAAATGCGGTAGCCGCCACTCTGGGACCCAAAGGGCGCAATGTGGCGATTGACCGCAAGTTCGGTTCTCCGACCATCACCCATGATGGCGTCTCGGTGGCCAAAGAGATCGAGTTGCAAGACCCCTTTGAGAACATGGGGGCGCAGTTGCTCAAGGAGGCCGCTACCAAGACCAACGATATTGCCGGTGATGGTACGACCACATCCACGGTCCTGGCTCATGCAATTGTCAATGAAGGGTTGAAAGCGATTGAGGCGGGCTATAATCCAATGCTCATCAAGCGCGGCATCGAGCTGGCCACCCAGGCGGTGGTTGAAGAGCTGCGCAAGATGGCGGTGAAAATCGAAACGAAGGAAGAGATCGGTCATGTTGCCACAAACTCGGCCGCAGATAAAGAAATCGGCGATCTGATCGCTGAGGTCATGGACAAGGTCGGCAAAGATGGCGTGATCACGGTCGAGGAGTCCAAATCGCTGCAGTTCGAGACCGAATATGTAGAGGGTATGCAGTTTGATCGCGGCTATATCTCGCCCTATTTCATCACCGATCCCGATCACATGGAGGCCGTGATCAACGAGCCGTATATCCTGATTTACGACAAGAAGATCTCGGCGGCAGCCGATATTGTGCCGATCCTGGAGAAACTCGTCCAGACCGGCAAGCGCGATCTGGTGATCATCGCCGAGGATGTGGACGGTGAGGCGCTGGCAACCCTGGTGTTGAACAAGCTGCGAGGGATGCTCAATGTCCTGGCGGTGAAGGCGCCCGGCTTTGGCGATCGGCGCAAGGCGATGTTGCTGGATATTGCCATCCTGACCGGTGGCACGGTGATCAGCGAAGAGACAGGCCGCAAGCTCGAAACGGCCACGCTTGCCGACCTCGGACGCGCCGATAAGGTGGTTGCGGATAAGGAGAACACCACGATCGTGGGTGGCAAAGGCGATCCGGCTCGCATCCAGGCCCGCATCAAGGAAATCCGCGCCGAGATCGAGAAGAGCACCAGCGATTATGACCGTGAGAAACTGCAGGAGCGCCTGGCCAAGCTGGCGGGTGGTGTGGCGATCATTCGCGTTGGCGCTGCTACGGAGACCGAATTGAAAGAGAAGAAGCATCGCGTGGAGGATGCTCTGAGCGCAGCCCGCGCGGCAGTCGAAGAGGGGATTGTCCCCGGTGGCGAAATCTCCCTGATCAATGCCGCGCGTGCGCTTGATAACCTCAAGATCGAAGAGAACGGCATCGAGGAGATTCGCGTCGGCGTCAACATCGTGCGCAAGGCCCTCGAAGCGCCCATCCGCAAGCTGGCAGCCAATGCGGGTCAGGATGGTTCGGTGATCATTGATACGGTGCGCCGTGAGGCGGAACGCCAGAAGAATCCGAACATCGGTTACAACGTCATCACCGGCGAATATGTGGATATGATCAAGGCCGGCATCATTGACCCGGTGAAGGTCGTGCGCGGCGCGCTGGAGAATGCCGCTTCCATCGCTGCGATGATCCTGACGACCGATGTGTTGATCACCGAGATTCCAGAGAAAGAGAAGCCGGCTCCGCCCATGCCGGAGTACTAAACCCGGGCAAGCATTTTCTGGCGGGAGGGTAACCTCCCGCTTTTTTGTTTTTGTTGTAACTGCCTGCCCTAAGCGATGAAGAACTCTCTAACTTTTGTCATTGCGAGCGTAGCGCATGTCCCGAGCACAGCGTGGGGAAAGCAATCTCCTGGCCGATATGGGGATTGCTTCGCCGCCTGTGGCGGCTCGCAATGTAACGGTAGAAAATTTTCTACCGCGACGTAGAAAATTTTCTACTGCAAAGATGGATGGTTGGTGGGCAGTTGGCAGGTAATTACTTTTTGTTTCAGCCGATGCGGAACGACCGTTGGTATACTTTGCCGTGATGTACAGACGATGGCGCTCTTCCATTTTCGGCCCTGTTGACTGGTCCGAAGGTATCGCGTTTCTGCTTTCCGTGATCGCCGTTCTGATCACCCATCAGCTTGCGGCGCGTGTCTTTGAATGTTTGCCCCATCTGGAAGATGAAATTGCCTATACCTGGCAGGCGAAGGTTTATGCGCAAAATCGGCTGACGGTACCTTCGCCGGTGGATGGAAAAAGTTTCCTGGTGCCCTTTGTCGTGGATTATCATGGGCAGCGATTTGCCAAGTATCCGCCCGGCTGGCCGATGCTGTTAGCGTTCGGTGTGCGTTGGGGGGTGCGAGATTGGGTGAATCCTTTTCTGGCTGGCCTGGGAATATGGTGGTTGTATCGCCTGGGGCGGCGGTATTTTTCCGCGCCGATTGGCCTTCTTGCGGCCGCGTTGATGCTCACTTCGCCTTTCTTTTTGCTGAATTCCGCCTCTCTGCTTTCCCATCCATGGTCGCTTTTGCTGACGCTGGCCTTCCTTTCGGCATGGCTGGATTTGTTCAGTGGGGAGGCATTGTCCGCTCGCGCGGCCGTGTTGCGGGTGCTTGTCGCCGGGCTGAGCCTGGGGACTTTGATCCTCACCCGCCCGTTGACCGCTCTCGGCGTGGCGCTGCCTTTCTTTATCCATGGCCTTTATCGGCTGGCCTTTTTCCCCTCGCAACGTTTGTGGGTGCTCAGCATCGGCCTGTTGACCCTGGCGGTAGGAATGTTGCTCCCACTCTGGCAATATGCCGTCACGGGCGATCCCCTGCTGAACCCTTACACGCTATGGTGGCCCTACGATAAAGTGGGCTTTGGCGAGGGCTACGGTCGCCAGGAAGGGGGGCATTCTCTGTTTTGGGCCTGGGTGAATTTGAAAGTCAGTCTGGCTGCGGGGGCAAAGGATCTTTTCGGTTGGGGAGATGTTTCCTGGCTCTTTTTACCCTTTGGCCTGGCCTATGGCTTTCAGCGATTCCGCAGACGATCCCACCTGCTGATCTTTTCCATTGCTCCTTCCCTGATGCTTGTTTACATGGCGTACTGGATCGGCGCGGAGCTGTTCGGCCCACGCTACTATTACGAGGGGCTGGTGAGCGTGGTGCCGGGCACTGCTGCCGGGATTTTCTGGCTCGCGGAGACCCCGCTGTTCGCCCGTCGGCGATTGTTTCGCATGATGCTCCTGTTCCTGCTCATGGGGCTGGTGGGATATAACCTGTTTTGCTACCTGCCGCAGCGGTTAGAGGGGATGAAGGGGCTTTACGGGATTCGAGGCGCATATCTCGAGGCCCTTGCGGATGAGCAAACTTCGCCGATCCGCAGACCGGCGCTGATCTTCATTCGCATACGGGAGACCTGGACCGAATATGGAACGTTTCTGGATGCTGAGGACCCATGGCTGACTTCGCCGCTCATTTTTGCGATGGCACGCGGTGCGGCGGATGGGCCTGTCAAGGAGGCGTTCCCGGAGCGCTATGTGTACGATTGCGAAGTGAGGCAGGCTGTTGTGCGTTGTGAGCTTGAACGCGCCCCGCTCGAACAGGCCTCCCCCTGACACCGTCCGTTTGTCCATCCTCCACGGTCTTCCCTCCCCATCCGTTGGCGGACTGGAAAAACCGTGACACTGCGGCCTGCCCTCTGCCATCCGCGGTGCGCTCTCTGTATTCGTTTCCCATTCGTTGACGGTTCCCCCTTCCCTTCCCTGACAGGCTGGAAAGCCTGTCCTACGCCGTCTGCCGCCGGCGGTTCGCGATCTCTACATCCCCAGGTAAGCGGCGCGTACGTGAGGATTCTGGATGAGCTGGCGCGGTGTGCCGTGCAGTTCCACTTTGCCGCCGGCCAGCACATATGCATAGTCGCTGACTGCCAGCGCCATCTGGCTGTTTTGCTCTACCAGCAGAATGGTGAGGCCGAGCGTGCGCAGGCGTTTGATGGTCTCAAAAAGCTGCAGGGTGAGGATCGGAGCCAGGCCGAGGGACATTTCGTCAATCATCAGCAGACGTGGTTCAGCCATGATGCCGCGAGCGACGGCCAGCATTTGTTGTTCACCACCGCTCAGGGTGCCGGCTTTTTGTGCCGCGCGTTCTTTGAGGCGTGGGAAGAGTTCATAGACGCGCTCCAGATTTTGTTTGAAGCGGGCTCGGGCGCGGGAATTGCTGGCCCCCATTTCCAGGTTTTCGTAAACGGTCATCTCGCTGAACAACTGGCGCCCTTCGGGGACGAGCACCAGGCCCATCTCGGCTTTGACGTAGGGCGGAAGGTGACCGATCTCACGCCCATCAAAGAGGATCGAGCCGCTCCAGGGACGCACCAGCCCCATGATCGTGCGCAGGAGCGTCGTTTTTCCCACGCCATTACTGCCGATCAGCGCGGTGAGCCTGCCATCCTCCACGCGCAGTGAGCATCCCCACAGGATTTGCACCTCGCCATATCCTGAATTCACCGCTTTCACTTCCAGGGTGCTCATGAGACCTCCTCTAAAAGACGCTTTGCCAGGTTCGGATCGCCGAGATAGGCTTCAATGACGCGGGGATTGTTGGAGATTTCCTGAGGCGTTCCTTCGGCGATCTGTTCTCCATAATCCAGGACAATGATGCGTTCGGAGACGTTCATGATCGCATGCATCAAGTGCTCAATCATGATGATGGTGATGCCCCGGTCACGAATGGCGCGGATTGTGTTCAGCATCCCTTCCACTTCGGAGGGGTTCAGGCCGGCCAGCACCTCGTCAAGCAGCAGCAGGTACGGGTGCGCCGCCAGGGCACGGGCCATCTCCAGGCGCTTCTTTTGTGCGACGTTCAGGCTGCCAGCCAGTTGTTCTGCGCGTTCTTTCAACCCGACCAGTTCCAGGATTTCATCGGCGATCTCGGCTGCGCGATGCAGGAGATGATTTTCGCGCCCGAAACAGGCGCCAACCATCACGTTTTCGCGCACGGTTAGCTGATTCAAGGGGCGCACGATCTGATGGGTGCGCGCCAGCCCACGGTGGGCGACTTCATAGGGTTTGCGGCCGGTGATGTCTTCACCTCGGAAGATGATCCGCCCCTCTTCTGGTGTGTAAACGCCGTTGATGACATTGAAGAGCGTGGTCTTGCCAGCTCCATTCGGCCCGATCAGGCCGAGGATTTGCCCTTCAGGCAGATCAAACGTGACGCGAGTGAGGGCCTGCAGGCCGCCAAATCGTTTCGTGACGCCCTGTACTGAGAGCAGGATGCTCATATCAATACCCTCCGCAGTTTCGAGAATTTCTGCTGTAGCCATCCGACCAGGCCGGCGGGCACGAAAAGCACGATCAGCAGGAGCAGAATGCCGGCGATGACCAGTTGAAAATCCTTGATCGCCAGGCCGGCGATCTTCCAGTTAGTGGTGAGCAACAACCCCCGCAGCCGCTGATAGCCCCAGGCGCCCACCAGCGGCCCCAACACGGTGCCCTGTCCCCCCAACATTACCATCACGATAGCCTCTATCGAAAAGTGCAGGCGGAAGGCGTCTTTCGGTTCAACGGTGCCGTTCTTGAAGAAAAAGAGCACGCCTAACATGCCAGGAAGGATCGCGGAGAGCACGTAAGCAAGGGTCTTATACTGCGGGGCGACCACTCCCATGACCTCGGCGGCGTCCTCGTCCTCGCGAATCGCCATCAGACCCAGCCCCAGTTTGCTCTGCCTTACCCAGTAGCTGAGCAGAATGTTGATCAGGCTCAGGGCTACTACCAGGTAATAGGTGAGCCAGAGCGCTTCTGCGGCACCCCCATAGGGTTTATAGACCGAAAAATGCAGTTCAATTCCGGTGGATGCCCCAAAAGGCTGGAAGTTTGAGACGAATGTACGCATGGCCTCGTTGATGCCGATGGTCACCAGGGCAAAATAAGCGCCTCGCAATCGCAGGATGGCACGCCCGAGCAGGAAGGCGAGCAATCCGGCGGTCAAGCCTCCCAGAAGAACGCCGGCGGGTAGCGGCCATCCCCATTTGTCAATGGCATAAACGCCCATATAGCCGCCCAGCCCGTAGAACACCACATGCCCGAAGGAGACGTACCCCGTATAACCCAGGATGATGTTCAGGCTGGAGGCCATCACGATTGCCAGCAGGATGGTAAAAGTACGCTCGCGCAGCGCAGCGTCGCGCGTCAGAATGGGCCAGATGCTGATAACGAGCAGGATGGCGAGCGTCAACCAAAGGCCGGGATGCAGCCACTTTTTCATGATTTCCCTCCAAGCAGCCCACTGGGGCGGATGAGCAGGATCAACACGAAGAAGACGAATTCAATGACTGGTACCCAGGTATTGGTCATGAACAGAGGGAAAATTCCTTCCATCAATCCCAGAATGAACCCACCGAGCAAGGCGCCCAGCGGGTTCCCCAGACCACCCAAGACACCGATAATGAAACTTTTCAGTTCGTAGGTGCTCCCTGAGAGGATGGTAAAAGAGAAGAAGGTGGCGATCAGACCGCCGGCGATGCTTGCCAGCATGGTGCCAATGCCGAAGCTCAAAGCCAGGACGCGGGAAGAGGAAATGCCCATCAGCTCGGCAGCAGCACGGTTATTGGCCACGGCGCGCACATATTTCCCAGGCCGGGTGCGGTAGAGGAAGAGATATAACCCGCCAGTGACCAGCAACGTAATCACGGCGGCCACGAGGCGCGTGTTCTGGATGGTAATACCGCCGATCACGATGCGCCCAAGTGTGAAACCCGTATCGCGGGGGCTGGTCGAAAAGATAGAGGTGCCCAGCCCGATGATGATCATGTTGACGGAAAACGTTGCCAGCAGAGTGGAGAGGTGGGGAGCATCAATCACGCGCTGGATGGCGATGAAATAGATCAAGATGCCCAGCAGCAGGCCGAGGAGCGCTACAAGGAGAAGCGCCAGATAAGGGTTCAGCCCCAGCCCGGTGAACAGAAGATATACCCCGAACATGCCCAGGGCCATCACCTGACCATGGGAAAGATTGATCACGTGCATGACACCCCAGATCAGGGTCAGCCCCATCGCAGCGATGCCATACACGCTGCCGATCAGCAATCCATCTATGATGGAGGAGAGCAAAGTGTTCAGGCTCATGCTATCTCCCTGAATCTCGATTCTTGGGATTCCTGTTTGTTCCGTAACGATTCAGCCCTGCCTCAAAACCGTTTGGGATGTCATTGCGAGGAGCGTTCTTTGCGACGAAGCAATCCCCAGGCGGTCAAGCTGGCCTGATAAACGGGAGATTGCTTCGCCAAAAAACGGCTCGCAA
>JAGHYK010000118.1 GCA_017743695.1 Chloroflexota bacterium | reverse complement strand
TGCGGTCGGCGGTCTGCGGTCTACAAGAGGCGAGGAAGAGGCTGAGGATCAGGAGCAGGGCAAGGAGTGGGGAGAAGCGGGGCATGGGAGACCTCCGGGAGCTTTTCTGAATTATAACGGAGAGCGAATGGAATTTGACACATGCTTTCCCTCCAGGTACAATCAAAGTGTATCTCACGTGGAGGATGCAAAAATGGAGTTGCTGCGCGAGCGGATTCGTAAAGAGGGGCGCCATCTGGGAAACGGTATCCTCAAAGTAGATGGCTTCATCAATCATCAGGTGGATCCGACCCTCATGGATGCCTGCGGGAGGGAACTGGCTCGACGTTTTGCCCATGTCGGAGCGACAAAGGTGTTGACGGCGGAGATTTCAGGCATTGCCCCCGCGCTGACCACGGCTTTCCATCTGGGGCTTCCGGTCGTCTATGCCCGCAAAACCCGCCCGATCACCATGCCCGATCAGGTCTTTCTCACCCTTGCCCCTTCCCACACCAAAGGGCGCATGGTGGAGCTGATCGTCTCGCCGGAATATCTTGCCAGCGGAGAGCGAATTTTGATCATTGACGATTTCCTGGCAACCGGCGCCACCATTCTTGGCCTGGTACGCCTGGCGCAGGCCGCCGGCGCTCAGGTAGTGGGAATCGGAACGCTCATCGAGAAAACGTTTGAGGGGGGACGCGCTGCCTTGAGCCATCTGGGCGTGCCGATTGAATCTCTGGTCGTGATTACCGCCATGGAAGGCGAGCGGATTGTCTTTGCCGGGGAATGAAATGGACGCCATTGCGATCCTGGATTTCGGCTCCCAGTATGCCCAACTGATCGCGCGCCGCGTGCGCGAGGCGCAGGTCTATTGTGAGCTCTTCCCCTGGGATGCGCCGGCAGAACAGGTGCTGGCCCTGCAACCAAAAGGCTTCATCCTTTCCGGTGGGCCGCGTTCGGTATATGAGCCGAACGCGCCTTTTATTCCTCCCTATGTGCTCGAATCAGGGCGCCCCATCCTGGGCATTTGTTACGGAATGCAGGCGCTGGCCCATGCGCTGGGCGGCCAGGTGGATGCTTCGGCAGCCCGCGAGTATGGCATGGCCGAAGTCGAGACGATCTCCCCGAATCCCCTGCTCACCGAACCACGCTTGACGGTCTGGATGTCTCACGGGGATCGGATCACCCGCCTGCCAGCAGGATTTCACGTCCTGGCACGCTCAGCCAACAGCCCCATCGCAGCCATGGCCGATCTGGAGCGACGGTATTTCGGCGTGCAGTTTCACCCGGAGGTGCAACATACCCGCGGCGGGCGCGAAATCCTCCGACGCTTCGCGGTGGAAATTTGTGGCGCCCGTCCTGAATGGACACCCGCTTCTATCATCGAAGAAAGCATCCAGCGCGTGCGCCGGCAGGTCGGCTCGGAACGTGTACTGGCTGCGGTGAGCGGCGGCGTAGATTCCTCCGTGGCGGCGACGCTGGTGCATCGCGCCGTCGGCGATCAGTTGGTGGCGCTCTTTGTGGATACCGGTCTGCTGCGTCTGGGAGAGGCCGAACAGGTCATCCGGACGCTTCGCCGTCAGATGGGGATGGAACTGATTGCAGTGGACGCAAGGCAAGAGTTCCTGGATGCACTGCGCGGCGTCACCGACCCGGAACAAAAGCGGAAGATAGTCGGGGAAAAATTCATCCGCATCTTCGAGGCCCAGGCGCGGTCGCTGGGAAGTCCGCGGTTTCTGGTCCAGGGCACGATCTACCCCGATGTGGTGGAATCCTCGGCGCCGGAGCGGCAAAAAGCCGCCCGGATCAAGACGCACCACAACGTCGGAGGACTGCCGCCGGATATGCACTTCGAGCTGGTGGAGCCGCTGCGTTATCTGTTCAAGGACGAGGTGCGCGCTGTTGGCGAGGCGCTCGGATTGCCCCCGGAGATGGTCTGGCGCCAGCCGTTCCCAGGGCCGGGCCTGACGGTGCGTTGCCTGGGCGAGATCACGGCGGAACGGCTGGAAACGTTGCGTCAGGCGGATGCTATCTTTCTGGAAGAATTAAGCGCCGCCGGGCTACTTGGCAAAGGATCGCCGCTGGCGCAGGCCTTCGCGGTGCTCTTGCCGGTGCGTTCGGTCGGGGTGATGGGCGATCAGCGCACGTATCAGGAAGTGATTGCGCTGCGCGCCGTCACGACGGAAGACTTCATGACCGCCGACTGGGCTCGCCTGCCCTACGAGGTGCTGGCGCGCGTCGCCAATCGCATCGTCAACGAGGTTCAGGGCGTCAATCGGGTGGTGTATGATATTACCAGTAAACCCCCTGCTACCATTGAATGGGAGTAGCTATGGATTACGGGAAACTGTTCACAAAAGCCTGGCGCTATTTCTGGCGCTACAAAATTTTATGGCTGTTTGGAATCCTGAACAGATGTCAGACGTTTAGCATCAACGTTTCCGATAACAGCGCCGCCTCCCAGATAGCCATGGCGCGTCTCGAACGATGGGCTTCAGACCCTGTGGTAGGGATAGCCATCGCACTCTTTGGTTTGAGCATCTTCTTGCTCATGCTTATCCTCTCCCCAATCGGGCAGATGGGCATCATTCGCGTCACGACGCTGGCCGAGACAGGTGAAGAGGAGATGACCTGGGAGAGGATCTTTGCCGATGGCTGGGGAATTTTCTGGCGATTGCTGGCCCTTTCCCTGCTCATCGGTTTTATCGCAGCCATAGCATGGATCGTCCTTTTTGGGGCGCCGTTTATTGCCCTGGCAGCCTTGATCATCAGGGATGCAGGCGTCAGTAACGCATCGGATGTCGGAGCCGCGATCCTCGGCGCGTTCATCCTGGTCTTCCTTTTCAGCCTGTGCATTTTCCTCCCTGTTTCTTTTTTGCTTACTCCCTTTTTGCAGATGAGCCGCATCGCGCTGGTGAACGAACGGACAGGCCTCTGGAACGCGCTGCGGAATGGGTGGAGAATGTATCGCAAGCATTTTGGCGCTTTACTCCTGCTCACAGTCATTTCGCTGGCTTTGCGTTTCTTCCTGGTGCTTCTTGCGGCCCCGGTGGCGGTGATGTTCGTTTTGGGAATACCGCTCTGGCTGCAACTGCTTCTGATCCTTTTCGGCTTTTTGCTCTTCGGCTGGTTTTCTGCTTTTGGGGAAAGCCTATGGGCGCTCGCCTATCTGGATTTGCGGCCACAGGCCGCACGGGCGGGAGAGGGGATCGGCACGGCAACAGGATGAACCGTTTCCCCTGCCGTTCGGCAATTCTGGTCTCCTTGCTCCTGGGGCTTCTTTGCCTCTTGAGTGGGGTGCGCTCGTCCTCTGTCCAGGCCCAATCCACAACGGGAAGCGTGTTTCTCTATCCCCTGGAAAGCGGGGGGTTTCCTTCCATTTCGGGCATGTTCGATGCTTTCGATGCCGAAGGCCAATTCCTTTCCGGCCTGCAAAAGGGGGAACTGGTCATCCTGGAAGGAACGAGCACCCTGGCGCCAGAGAAGCTGGAAGAACAGGCGCGGCCGCTTCAACTGGTTGTGGCTATCAATCCGGGGCCGGCGCTTGGTATCCGCGATGCCCAGGGGATCACCCGCTTTGAAAAAATTGCCCGGGCGCTGCAAACCTGGGCGCAAAGTCGCCCGGTCAACAGTGAAGATCGCCTCAGCCTGGTCTCCATCGGCGGGATCATCATTGGTCAGGCGAATTACCTGGACTGGGCAAATGGTCTGAACGCCTTTCGCCCGGATTTTTTGCGCACCACGCCGAATTTACAGGTGCTCAATCTGGCTTTTGAAACGCTGGCACAGCACCCGCTGATCAGTGGCGGCAAACGCGCCATTTTGTTCATCACGCCGCACATGGAACAGGCAGGCATGGAGCTGACCATGAAGGGCTTTGCCGAGCGGGCGCGTCAGGAAAACGTGCGCGTCTTTGTGTGGATTGTGGATGCAGAGCCGTATTTCACCCACGTGAGCAGTCAGGCTTTTCAGGTGCTCGCCTTTGAGAGCGGCGGAAAGCGTTTTCTGTTCTCTGGCAAGGAAGAATTGCCCGATCCGGAGAGCTGGTTTGAGCCGCTACGTCACATCTATCTTTTCAGCTATCACTCCCAGGCAAATCAGAGCGGCGCCCACCCGGTTCGCATTCAGGTGCAGCGTCCGTCGCTCACGCTTCTCTCCAACGAACAATCGTTTAGCGTGGATCTTCAACCTCCTCAACCGGCCGTCTTCGTCCCTTCCTGGGAGATCGTTCGCCAACCCTCGCCGCAGGATCCATGGAACGAAGAATCGCTCCTGCCTCAAGAACAAGTGCTGACGGTGAGCGTGAGCTTCCCCGATGGTCATCCGCGCCCTTTGCAAGCGATCCGTTTGTACGTGGATGGTCAGAGGGTAGCCGAGAATGTGGGGCAGGATGGACAACCGCCGCCCATGGAATTCCGCTGGGACCTGCGCCCGTATCGCTTGAGCGCACAACATTTTCTGGTCGTGGAAGCAGTGGATACCCTGGGATTGATCGGACAAACGCAGGCGTTGCCGGTCACGGTGACGGTGATCCTGCCGCCCCGCGGCTGGCGCGCTTTCGCCTTGCGCTATGGTTCGCAATTGAGTCTGGGGATTGCCGCCCTGACTGCGCTGCTCATGGTGTGGATTTTCCTGGGAGCGCGCTGGCAGACGGCGCGCGCCGCGCGTCGCCTGGCGCAATCTCGCACGCTGGATCCGCTGACCCAGCCGGTGGAATTGCCCCCGCCCGGTGCTTTTCGCTCTCGTTCCCCACGTACACCGGGCGCGCCACCCGCGGCCATTCAGGAAGAACCCCTACAGGCGATCCACGCCGAGGCCTACCTGGTCCGTCTTGCGCCCGGCGGGCAGCCGCTGGGGACGGCGCTTCCCTTGCGCGTGAAAGAACTTGTCCTGGGCGCCGATCCGCGACAGGCCAATGTTATCCTGAATGATTCAAGCATCTCCCCGCTTCATGCCCGTCTGCGCCGCGCGGAAGAAGGATTTTTGCTTTTTGATCTGGATTCTGTAGCCGGAACCTGGGTGAATTATGAGTTGGTGCCGAAAGGGGGGTATCGTTTGCGCCCCGGCGATCTCATCCATTTCGGGCGGCTGATGTATCGCTTTGAAGTGCCAGGAGCGCCACCTCCGCCGGAGCCGGTGGTGCTGTTACTGGAAGAGAGGCCGGGCCGCGAGCCGGCGTGAGTTCACAGGATGGCCCGGCTCCGCCGAGGCTTCGTCAAGGCTGCGCGTTCTCTCGCTCCCCATCGTTGACCAGCGTTCCGACCTTTTTCCCTTGCAGGGCGTCCAGCAACGCGTTTTCATCCCAGAGATTGAGCACCAGGATCGGCAGGTGATTTTCCATGCAAAGGGAGATCGCGGTGCTATCCATCACTTCCAGGCGCCGGTTAAGCACCTCGATATAGCTCAGATGATCGAATTTTTTGGCCTGGGGATTCTTCTTAGGGTCCGAATCGTATACGCCGTCCACTTTGGTCGCTTTGATCAGCACATCGGCATCAATTTCCATGGCGCGCAGAGCAGCGGCTGTATCTGTGGAAAAATAGGGGTTGCCGGTGCCGGCGCTGAAGATCACCACACGCCCTTTTTCCAGATGGCGAATGGCGCGACGACGGATATACGGCTCGGCGACGGCGCGCATTTCGATGGCAGATTGAACGCGGGTGTAAACGCCGATGCGCTCCAGGGCATCCATCAGTGCCAGTGCGTTCATGACGGTGCCCAACATCCCCATGTAATCCGCCGTGGCGCGATCCATACCTCGGTCCAATCCCTGTTTGCCGCGCCATAAATTCCCGGCGCCGATCACGACGGCCACCTGTACGCCCAGCGCATGGACTTCCTGGATGCGTCTGGCAATTGCTTCGACTTCGGTAGGATCAATCCCGAATCCGTTTGCGCCTGCCAGAGCCTCACCACTTAACTTGAGCAAGATACGTTGATATTTCAACATAGCATACTCCTTTCAAAAAAAGAGGCCAACCGCTGGTTGGCCTCTTGGGGGTTTTACTCTTCGGAACCTGTTTCGCCTAACTCCCAACGCTGGAAGCGGCGAATCACGATATTTTCGCCAATGGCCGCGATGTTTTGGAGGAGTAATTGATGAACGGTGAGATTTTCATCGCGGATGTAAGGCTGGCGCAGCAAAACGACCTCGTCCTTGAATTTTTCCAGCCGTCCCTGAGCAATGCGTTCAGCGATTTCAGCCGGTTTGCCTTCCTCCAGCGCGCGCTTGCGGGCGATTTCCAGTTCCTGTTCCAGCACTTCTGCAGGAATGTCCTCCTCACGGATATATCGTGGAGAGGCGGCGGCAATTTGCAGCGCGATCTCGTGCGCCAGGTTGCGGAAGGCCTCCGAGCGGGCCACGAAGTCGGTCTCGCAGTTGACTTCGACCATCACGCCCACGCGTCCGCCGCCATGGGAATACAGCTCGATCACGCCTTCCGATGCCTTGCGATCGGCGCGCTTGGCGGCCGTAGCCAGGCCTTTTTCGCGCAGATATTCAACAGCCTTCTGAAAATCGCCGTTGGCCTCTGTCAGGGCTTTGCGGCAATCCAACACGCCAGCGCCCGTAGCGGCGCGCAGTTCTTTGATCATTTCGGTCGTGATTTCCATAGTTAGATTTCCTCTTCTTCTTCAGCTTCTTCGTCTGGTTCTACTTTGCGTGGTCCAATTTTTGCCAGGGTGGACTCACCCAGGAGCTCTTCATCTTCCAGCTCTTCCTCATCCAGCAAGGCTGTGGGCGCAACGCGTACCCGTTCCACAGCGGCTTTGGCCGCGGCACGTGCTGCCGCGCTTTCGGCGGCAGCCTCTTCTTCCTTGCGCATGGCTTTGCCTTCCAGCACCGCATCGGCGATCTTCCCGCTCAGCAAGCGGATGGAGCGCACCGCATCATCGTTGGCCGGGATGACATAGTCCACATTGAGCGGATTGCAGTTGGTATCCACCAGCGCAACAACAGGGATGTTGAGGATATTTGCCTCACGAACTGCGGTCTCCTCTTCGCACACATCTACGACAAAGAGCATGTCCGGCAGGCGCTCCATGTTGCGTATGCCTTCCAGTTGCACCTGCAAGCGTTTGATCTCGCGCTGGATCAGCAATCCTTCCTTCTTCGTCAGGCGCTGAATCTCGCCGCTTTCAACCATTCGCTCCAGGCGTTTCAATTCCTGAATGCGCTGATAGATCGTGCTCCAGTTGGTCAGCGTGCCGCCCAGCCAGCGCTCCGTGACATAGGGCATTCCACACCGCGTCGCTTCTTCGCGAATGATGTCCTTTGCCTGACGCTTGGTGCCGACAAAGAGCACAATGCCTCCGGCCGCAACCGCATCACGTACCACGTGATAGGCCTGGGTGAGCAACTTGACGGTTTGCTGCAGGTCAATGATATGGATGCCGTTGCGCTCAGTGAAAATATACGGCTTCATCCGCGGGTCCCACTTGTTGGTACGATGGCCAAAGTGGACGCCGCTTTCCAAAAGTAGCTTCATGGATACGATAGCGGGCATGAAAAACCTCCTTTGCGTTTAGCCTCCGCCTGCTTCGTCCCCGGCGGCCACCGCATCGCTATACGGCACGCACCGTCGGGTCTGCAAGCGTGTGAGATAGAGCGATCTGCTCGCTCGGGCAGAATAGCCTGTTGACAGGCGGCAGGATTATAACATAATTCGGCAGCGGTTATGGGATTGGTGGCGCATTGGTACTGTATCATTCGTTCAGGAAATTCGCAGCGAGTCGCCCGAAAGCCATGAA
>JAGHYK010000117.1 GCA_017743695.1 Chloroflexota bacterium | reverse complement strand
CGGATTTCATCCAGAACCCTGTCAAAGCGGCTCTCCGTCTCGGCGCGGCTGAAGCTATGCTCGTGCACAATCGTCCACACCCAGTTGTGCAATTCCGGGTCCTCGGTGATTAACCTGGGCAGTTCTCGGCGGATCATCTCGCGAATTTCCTGTTCCATAGTGTCTCCTTTTTGACCTCACTGCAAAAGCTTACATCGGTTTGCCAGTGAAGTCAATCGTACTTTGCAGACTCCGTTCGTTCCGGGTGAGCTTTTGCAACAGACTCCATACAGAGCATGTGGCGACATCCAGCGTGGGATAACCCTCTGGCGATTTTCCACCTCCCGGCCCTGGAATACACCTGGCGCTCGCAGAGAGTCGTCAGGTTTTTCTCCTCCCATCTCGAACGATTTGCGTTGTACAACGTTTCCCATTATAACACGAGAGATGCAAGAAAACGGGCGCCTTGCGTAACGTTTTCCCTGCCAGAGGGTTAAAGTGAATGCGCGTGCCTGCGCTGATCCCATTTCTCAGGAGGTATTATGGGCAAAGTTGCTGTCGTTACCGATAGCACGGCGTACATCCCCCCCGATCTGCTGCAGCGCTATCGAATCACTGTCACGCCGCAGATTTTGATCTGGGGAGAAGAGACGTTCCAGGATGGGGTGGATATTCAGCCTTCCGAATTCTATCAACGCTTGCGCACGGCCAAAATCATGCCCACCACCTCGCAGGTTTCGGTAGTGACCATGCAGAACACCTTTCAGCGCCTGGTGGATGAAGGGCATGAAGTGCTTGGCATTTTTATTTCCTCAAAACTTTCTGGGACCATCCAGTCTGCCGTCCAGGCACGCGAAGCGATGGGCGCAGCCGCTGAAAAGGTGGCCATTGTAGATAGCCTGACAACCGCGATGGCCATGGGGTTCATCGCGCTCACTGCTGCCCGTGCCGCACAGGAAGGCGCTTCCTTGCAAGAGTGCCAGAAACTGGCGGAAGCGGCCAGGGAACATACAGGCGTCTATTTTGTCGTGGACACGCTCGAATTCCTGCATCGCGGTGGGCGCATCGGCGGCGCGCAGCGTTTCCTGGGGACATTGCTCAACATGAAGCCCGTACTGACGTTAGAAGGTGGTCGCGTGGAGGCAGTGGAACGCGTGCGAACCAAAGGGAAAGCCATTGAGCGGGTGCTGGAGCTGGTCGGCGAAAAAGTTAAGGGGAAAACACCCGTTCGCATGGCGACGCTTCACGCAAACGCTGCCGAAGAGGCGCGGCAATTGCTGGAACGAGCAACGACCATGTTCCAGGCGGAAGAAAGCATTTTCTCGGAAGTCAGCCCGGTCATTGGCACCCATGCCGGCCCTGGCACGGTTGGCCTGGCCTATATGGCTGGAATGTAGCTGTTTGAAAGGTAACTGCATCTAAAGAAAAAAAGGCCTTGAAAGGCCTTCTTCCATTCCACTTTTCAGGAGGTTACGATGACTGTCAACATGGCAAGTTGGGATCGCATTGTGCGTTTCGTGGTCGCCGTGATCTTCGGATACCTGTTTTTCACCAAGATGGTATCAGGCGTGGTGGGGATTGTGCTCCTCATCATTGCCATCGTGTTCCTGCTGACCAGCTTCGTCGGCTTCTGCCCGCTCTATAAGGTGTTTAACTTTAGCACCAAGCAATGAGCCGGGGCAGGAAAAGACGTTTGCCCGACGGTTGAGCATCGTTTCGCTTGCCGCGCCTGTTCAGGGCGCGGCTTTTTGTTTACCGAAGGCAATAGCCTCTCAGGCACAAGGGTATAATTTCTGCCGTCCGTCGTCCATTGTCCAGCGTTTACCACCCATCTCATCCATTACGCCATTCTTCGCCGCGTGAGCGGCGACGAAACACCCCCTGGAGAATCGGGTATGTCCAGTCCCATTATCGAGGTTAGCGAGCTGGTCAAAAAGTATGGGGATCGGCTGGCAGTCAACGGAGTGAGCTTCCAGGTTCAGGAAGGAGAAATCTTTGGCCTGCTGGGGCCCAACGGAGCCGGCAAGACCACTACTCTTTCGATTCTTTCCACGCTGTTGCAACCCGATGCGGGAAAGGTTCAGATCAACGGTTATGACCTGGCACAAGATGCGGAGCGGATCAAACCGTTGATCGGCCTGGTGCCCCAGGAGCTGGCTCTCTATCCCACTCTCAGCGCCTGGGATAATCTGGCCTTTTTTGGGCGCATTTATGGTCTGCGCGGTCGTCGTCTCAGGGAGCAGATTGACTTTGTGCTGGAGCTTGTGGGATTGCGCGATCGGGCTGGCGACGCAGTGGAGACCTTCTCCGGTGGGATGAAACGCCGTTTGAACCTCGCTGCCGGCCTGATTCACCAGCCACGTCTGCTGTTCCTGGATGAGCCAACGGTAGGGGTGGACCCGCAATCCCGTAACTTCATCTTTGAACACATTGAGCGATTGAAGGCTGCAGGCATGACCATCCTCTACACTACCCACTACATGGAAGAAGCGGAGCGTCTTTGTGACCGCGTGGCGATCATGGATGAGGGGCGCATTCTGGCCTTAGACACCCCTCAAAAGCTTATCGGCTTACTTGGCGGTGGCGTGATCCACTTAGCGATCCCATCCGATTTTATCAGCATGTTACTCCCTGCCATTCGCGCCCTTCCGCATGTTCAGGCTGTCTCACCGCTGGATGGAAGAATCAAAATCGAAACCACAGAAGCTCGCTCGGCTTTGCTGGAGTTGATCCAGTTGTGTCATACTCGCGATGTCCCCATTCTCTCGCTGGAAATCCTGGAGCCAAGCCTGGAGAGCGTTTTCCTGCACTTGACCGGCAAGCATTTGCGCGATTGAGAGGGCTCAATGCTGCAGCAAATTCTCGCCTTAACCTGGAAAGACCTGAAAATTTTCTTCAAAGATCCCGGTGCGGTCGTGCTCATCTTCCTGCAGCCTTTCATGTTCATCGTTGTGATGAGCTATGCTCTGGGCGGCCTCTTTGAACCGGAAAAAGGCGCGATCCATATTCTCGCCGTCAATCAAGACCGGGGCAGTCAGGCTGCCGCCATTTTGCAACAGCTGGATGCGCTGGATGCTTTTGTGGTGGAGACCCGCTGGGAAGGGCAACCTCTAACTCGCGAAATGGCGGAAAGGCTGATCGTCGAGGGGAAACGCAACCTGGCATTGATCTTCCCACCTGATTTCTCTGAAGTCCTGGGACAGATTGCAGAGCGCCATTCCACCCGCATCGTCTTTCTGGCAGACCCGACTGCTTCCGCCCAGGTGGTTGAGCCGATCCAGGGTACCCTCCAGGGCCTGATCGAGCGAAGGGTGTTTATCGCAAGGATGCCCAAAGGGATAGACTTTCTTTTGGACACCCTCGCGCCCCAGATGTCTCGCGAACAACGGGAAGCCTTTAAGGCTCAGGCGGAGCAGGCGAGCTCTGGCGGACTGGTGGGGGGTGATTCACCTGTTGTAATCGTGGAGCGAGAGGCGCCGACGGGGATGCGAGTGGAAAAATACCCGAATACGTTTCAACAGAACGTGCCCGGTTACACGATTTATGGCCTCTTCTGGATCGTGAGCCTGCTGACCTCTTCGGTCTTGCGCGAAAGACGGGAGGGCACCTTTCGGCGACTCCTGGCTGCCCCCATGCGGCGCGCGACGATCCTGGCAGGCAAATTCCTCCCGTATTATCTGATTAACCTGGTGCAGTTACTCATCATGCTGGGCGCTTCCAGCCTTTTATTCAAGATGAGTCTGGGGTATTCGCCTCTGGGGCTGGTTGTAGTGAGCCTGGCTGCTGCGGCGGCCTCGACTGGCCTGGGCGTGTTGATTGCGGGCCTGGCCCGCACGGATTCGCAGGTGGGTGGCCTGACCGTCCTCCTTTTGCTCACCATGTCGGCACTGGGCGGATGCTTTGTGCCTCGCTTTATCATGCCGGACTGGCTGAAAACTCTCGGCCTGATTACGCCCCATGCCTGGGCGCTTGACGCCTATCAGGACTTGCTGGTGCGAGGCTATGGCTTGCGGGAAGTCTTGCCGAAAGCAGGCGCTTTGTTGATATTCGCTGCCGCCTTCTTCGGTATCGGGATCAGCAGATTCCGCTTCGATTGAGCATCCCCGCTCCATGTGCCGGGAGTGACTCCGCCTGTTTCAGCGCGCCTCCCCTGCCAGCGACTCGATCTTCTTTGCCAGCATCACGTCCAGGTTGCTGATCCGGTTGCCGGCCGCATGGGTGACCAGTTCAATGGTCACCCGATTCCACACATTGCACCATTCAGGATGATGGTTCATGGTGTTCGCTTCGATGGCCACTTTGGTCATAAAGCCGAAGGCAGCGGTGAAATCGGCAAACCGGAACGTCTTATGTAGCTTCCCATTGACCACTTCCCATCCTGGAAGCTCTGCAAGGGCTGCCTGAAGCTCTTCTTCGGAGAGTACGATAGCCCTGGTCATCGCTTTTTTCTCCTGAATCGTTAAGAACTCATCCTGAGTAGCGCACCATGCGAGCCGTCAGCTTCTGAAGCGCCGCTGGGGGGATGCGCTCAACATGCCCTAACAACAACGCCTGATAATAGACCTGCGCCACGTGCTCGACGCGTTCCAGATGGATCAACGCCTCCTCCAGATGGATGCCCACCGTCAGCGAGCCGTGCTGTCGCAGCAGGAGGGCGTTATGGGTACGAATCAGGTCCCGGATGACTTCCGCATCCTCATGGGAGGCGGGTGTGGCGTAGGCCGTGGTAGGTACCTCGCCCAGTGTCAGCATCACCTCCGGTAACACGTCCAGGGGCAGGTCATGGCCGGCGACGGTCAGGGTAGTGGCAAAGATCGGATGGGCATGGATCACCGCCCGGATATCCGGTCGTTGCCGATAAGCCTCTAAATGCATGGGCGTTTCCGAGGAGGGTTTTCGCCCGGCTGCGGCTTGCAGAACGTTGCCCTCCATATCCAGCAAGATCAAATCCTGCGCCTCCATGCGCCCCTTACTTACCCCTGAGGCGGTGATCAGCACCCGCTCCCCATCCACGCGCACTGAAATATTCCCGTCATTTGCAGTCATCAGCCGGCGCTCATAGCACAGCCGCCCGCAGGCGATGATGGCCTGGCGCAATTCATCCAGAGAAGCACTGGAGGAAAACGCCAGTGGGTTCATATCGTTGCCTCTTTCTTACGCCGCAGAAGGAAAGGGAGCAGGCTTGCCAGCACGTAGTAAGCGACGTAGACGAAAGAGGCCTGCACCAGCCACTCCGGAACCCTGGGGTAGAGCATCAGACCATAGATGCCCAGAATTGCCCAGGCGTAGGTTGAGGCGAGAGTTAATGGACGTAGGAAAGATGTACGTGATGGATACAGATATTTTACCGGCACGAAGATCAAAATAACGAAAAAGATTGTGAATGCCAGATTGACCCAGGCTGGTAATTGCAACACCAGCATGTAAATGACCATCACGTTCCAGTAGCAGGGAAAGCCTTTGAAATAGTGATCCTCCGTCTTGGCATCTATCTGGGTGAACTGGTAAGCGGAGGAAAGCAGAATCGCAATGGCCACCCAGAGCTTGCTCCCGGCAGGCAGGAAATCCGCCTCCCAGAGAAAGAAGACCGGCACGACCACGTAATTCAGATAGTCCAGAATGTTATCGAGCAATGCCCCGTCTATCGAGGCTGCCAGGCGAGGCGTCTCAAAACGCCGCGCCAGCATCCCATCGAACCCATCCACGAACATGGCGAGGATCATCCAGGCGATGGCTGCCTTCCAGTCGTGCTGCTGAAGGGCGAGGATGGCCAGGAAGCCCCAGATCGCTCCGGTGGCGGTAAACAGGTGCACACTCCAGGCAAGGATTCGACGCCTCATACCCTTTCCTCACTCAGCCGGCGACAAACGGGTTGAATTTTGTGTCCCAATCGTAGTAGTCCTCCCCCTCCGCCCGTTTCAGGGTGTTCACAATCAGATAGGTGAATGGTGTCATCAGCGCCTCCACCCCCACTTTGAACAGGTAATTAGTCAGCGTCAGGGTTAGAAAAAGCTCCCAGGGGAAAACTTTGAACAGTGAGGCCACGATGACGAAGACGGCCGTATCCACCAGTTCCCCGACCAGCGTGCTCCCGATGGTGCGCGTCCACAGCCAGCGCCCTCGGGTCAGTAGCTTCATTTTGGCCAGTACGAACGAATTGGAAAACTCACCGGACCAGTAGCCGGCCAGGCTGGCAAGCACGATCCCGCCGCTGGACATACCGCCCAGGATGGCCAGGTAGGCGGCATCTCCGGCATATTTTTGCCAGTTTGCCTCTCCTGGCAGGATGCGCACTACGCTGAAAACCAGAGCGCTCAGGGCCAGGCAGGCGAATCCCGTCCAGATCACGCGCCGTGAAGCGCGATAGCCATAGACCTCGGTGAGAATATCTCCGAAGATATAGCTGAGCGGAAACAGCAGCGTCCCCGCGTCAAAGGCCAGGGGGATGCCCAGCAGGCTGATCCCCCAATCCACGATCTTCGCCGAGGAGGCGATATTGCTCACGATCAACACCGTCACGAAAAGCGCCATGATCCAGTCAAGATAGCGATAGGTTCTCTTCATCCCTACCTATTCTCCAGGTTTGGGATAGTGATGGTTTGGGAAGGGGAGGATTTTACCCTGGAAACCAGGCGGCAGAACGAACACAGACCGGGCGCGGAAGTCGGCTGGCCGCACGAGGGGCAAAGGTGCAATGCCTGGCGCACCTCCTGTGGCTCCCGGAATAAACCGCGCTGCCGCGCTTCCAGGAAGGAGAGATAAAAGCTCAGTTTGGCCCCTGGCCGCTCGTTCTCCAGGCGGTTGAGCAATTCCTTGTACGCGATAGAGGTCGAACCGACGGCAAACGGGCATTCTTCGTAAATGTACTCGATGCCGCGTAACAGGGCGTACGCGGTCATCTCGCGTTCGTAGAAACGGCACAGAGGTTTGACCTTGCGCGCCAGCCCTGGCTCCTCCGGGAGCACCGGCCCCTGACGCAGCAGGTATTCCACCGACCAGTTCAGGGTATTGCCGAAGAGGACGGCCACCTCGTCATCCAGGTTGTGCCCGGTTGCCAGCACATCGTAGCCCAGATCGCGGGCGATGCGATTCATCTCATGTCGCTTGACCAGGCCGCAGACCGCGCAGGGTTTGCCCTGGCCGCGCATCGTTTTGCGCGCCAGAACCGGGATCGGGAAGCCCGTTTCGCGTTCCACGTCCACGATATGTAACTTCAATCCGCGCTCGGCGGCGAATTGCTCCGTCAGGCGTTGCGATTCTGCCGAGTAGCGGATGCCCTCGTCAATGCCCAGCGCAATATACAGGCCGTCTGCCTGATAGCCCAGGCGCCAGAGAATATCCCACAGCGAGAGCGAATCTTTGCCGCCAGAGACCGCTACCAGGATGCGTTCCTCGCGGCGGAACATGTTGTATTTGCGGATGAACCGCTCGGTCTGCTCCGGCACCCATTCCAGAAAATGCTCCTTGCATAGCGCCAGCCGATGCTGTGGCATGTGAATGGCGGCTTTGGCCCCACACTTGCGGCACTTCATCGGCCCTCCTCTATGCCGCCGGAGATCACCGCGATCAGCTTGATCACATCCCCCTCGCGCACCATTTCGTCCTCCGTGATCATCTCGCCCTGGCGGGTGGCGATCACGCTTTCCGGCAGGATGCCGGCCTCCTTCAGCGCCGAACGCAGCGTTTGCCCGGACTTCACCTCGTACTCGCGATTGCGTAAGATGAGCTTTGCGGTCATGGGAACGATTTTACCATGCTTGCATTGGAGGGAGGAAATCTGGCGGACAAC
>JAGHYK010000116.1 GCA_017743695.1 Chloroflexota bacterium | reverse complement strand
GAGGAGGCGCGAGACCTGATAGAGCGCATCGGCCTGGGCGCGCTGCGGGAGGACGTGGAAGCGCTGCTCAAGGAGCTTAATGAGTAGCACAGAATTGAACCCGCTAAACATCATGCCGAACCACGGAGCAACCATGAGCGACTATCTGCTGGAAGTGGAGCATCTTTCCAAACGCTTTGGGGAGACGGCGGCGGTGGAGGACCTTTCGCTGCAAGTGCGCCCCGGCGAGATTTATGGGCTGGTCGGGCCGGATGGCGCCGGTAAGACGACCACCATGCGCCTGGTGGTGGCCGCCCTGCGCCCCGACCGGGGCCAGATACGCGTGGCCGGCGTGGATATGCAACGCGCTCCAGAACAGGGACGACGCTGGATCGGCTACCTTTCGCAGCGGTTTTCCCTCTACGAAGACCTCACCGTGTTAGAGAATATCCGCTTCTTCGCCGAGGTGCGCGGCCTTTCGGCGCAGGAATGGCGCTCGCGCAGCCTGGAGATTCTGCGCTTTGTGGACCTGGAGCGCTTCCAGGATCGGCTGGCCGGGCAACTTTCCGGGGGCATGAAGCAAAAGCTGGGACTGGCCATCGCACTGGTCACCCGGCCGCGCCTGCTCCTGCTCGATGAGCCGACGACCGGCGTGGACCCTGTCACCCGTCAGGATTTCTGGCAACTGCTGATCCAGCTTGTCCACGCGGCCAGCGAACCGGTGGCGATCCTGATCTCCACGCCCTACATGGACGAGGCCTCGCGCTGTCACCGCATCGGGTTCATGCGCGCCGGGCGGCTGATCGCCGAGGGGACGCCCTCCGAGCTGCGCGCCCGTCTCAATGGGCGCATGTTGGAAGTGCGCGGTAGCCCCTTGAGCGACCTGCGCGCCTGGCTGCAGCAGGTCGAAGGGGTGGAGGAGGTGCATAGTTTTGGGGATCGGCTGCATGTGCGCGTGCGCCAGGGATATGCCCAGGCGGTGCTGGATCGGCTGCAGCAACACCCCTCGCCCTCTCCCTCCATCCGCATCCTCTCCGCGCGCCCGGTGACCCCGGTGCTGGAAGATGCCTTCATGGCCTTTGCCTCGAACCAGCCTGTGGAGAGCGAACCATGAGCGAAACCGTCATCCACGTCGAAAATCTCACCCGTCGCTTTGGGGATTTCGTCGCCGTTGACCATGTCTCCTTCCAGGTTCAGCGCGGCGAGATCGTGGGCTATCTGGGGCCGAACGGCTCCGGCAAGACCACGACGATCCGCATGTTGCTGGGATTGCTCCGCCCCAGCGAGGGACACGCCTCGGTGTTCGGCTTCGATGTCTATCGCCAGGCGGAAGCGGTGCGCGCCCGGAGCGGCTATATGTCCCAGAAGTTCGCCCTCTACAACGATCTGACGGTCTGGGAAAATCTGGCCTTTTACGGGGGAGTATACGGGGTGCATCAGCGGCAGCAGCTGGAAGAAGTGCTGGAAATGGTGGGGCTGCAGGAGCATCGCCGTTCGCTGGTAAACTCGCTTTCGACCGGCTGGCGGCAACGGCTGGCGCTGGCCATCGCCCTGGTGCATCGCCCCCAATTGCTCTTCCTGGATGAGCCGACCTCCGGCGTGGACCCGCTGGCCCGCCGCGCCTTCTGGGACCTGATCTACCGCCTGGCCGAAGCCGGGGTCACCATCCTGGTCACCACCCATTACATGGACGAGGCGGAATACTGTCAGCGGGTGGGGATGATGCGTCAGGGGAAGTTGATGGCCATGGATACGCCTTCTGCCTTGAAAGCGCACGTGCTCCCCGGCCCGGTCTGGGAGGTCTTCCTGCAGCCGTTAGAGGTTGGCCTGGAGCACCTGCGCCAGGTGGAGGGCGTGCTGCGAGTGGGGCTTTCCGGCGATCACCTGCGCGTGCTCACCCGCCCAGAGATCGGCGCCAGAGACCTGGAAACGGGGCTGCGCCATGCTCCGCTCCAGCTCCAGGGTATCCAGCGCAGTGAGCCAACGCTGGAGGATGTCTTCCTGACCCTGGCAGGAAAAGAGGAGGAGGGCGGATGAACCTGCCTCCCCTGCGCTTTGACGAGCGAGGACTGATCCCGGTCATCGTTCAGGATGCTGAGAGCGGCGAGGTGCTCACGCTGGCCTATATGAACGCCGAAGCCCTGCAGCGCACCCTGGAAAGCGGTGAGACGCATTTCTGGTCGCGCAGTCGTCAGGCCCTCTGGCACAAAGGCGAAACCTCCGGCAACGTGCAGCGAGTCGTCGAGGTGCGCTACGATTGTGATGGGGATGCGCTCCTGGTTCGGGTGCGCCCGGCGGGGCCGGCCTGTCACACCGGGCATTTTTCCTGTTTCTACCGCACGCTGGAGGAACGATGAGCCTGGAATGGCTGTTTGAAATTGTGCGCGCTCGCCTGGAGCATCCGCAGCCAGGCTCCTACACCACGGAGCTTTTCCAGGCCGGACTGCCGCGCATTGCCCAAAAGGTCGGGGAGGAAAGCGCCGAGGTGATCGTGGCGGCCCTGGCCCAGGAGGATCAGCGGGTGATCGAAGAGGTGGCCGATCTCACCTACCATGTGCTGGTCCTGTTAGCGGCGCGCGGCCTTTCACCCCAGCAGGTGAGCGACGAATTAGAGCGCCGGCATCGGCGAAAGGCGGCAGGAGGGTAGCCGGGAGTGGGCTGGACGGTGGATGGAATGCGGACGGCAGACCGCAGACCGCGGCATGGGATCGCGCAGCGGGCAAACAGCAGACGGGACGCAACGCCGACGAGATGAGACGAGGCATAAAGCCACCCCCCATCGAGCTCGCTTATGCGGAAGAAAGGCTGCCGGCTGCGTGGCGGTCGGCGATCCGGGCGATTCTGCGGGCGGCGCTGAAAGCGGCCGATCCGCAGCAGGCTCTCTGGCGCAACCTGCGCAGGGAAGGCGATGCGCTTTGTCTCCAGGGCAGCACAGCGCGCTGGCCCTTGCACGGCCCAGGCGAGATCTACGTCGTGGCGCTGGGGAAAGCCGCCCTCCCGATGGCCGCGGCGCTCCATCGCCAGATCGGGGATGTCATTCGCCATACCCTGGTGATCACCAAACAGGCAGAGATGCCGTTACCGGGCGCGGAGGTGCTGATCGGCGATCATCCCCTGCCAGGGGAGCAGAGCCTGCGCGCCGGCCAGCGTCTGCGCCAGTTCCTGCAATCGTTACGCGAGCAGGACCTGTTGATCGTCCTGCTCTCCGGCGGCGGTTCTGCGCTGGCGACCCTCCCGCCCGCCGTCTCCGGCGCGCCCCTCTCGCTGGAGGATTTGCGCGCCCTGAACCAGGCGCTGCTGAGCTGTGGGGCGGATATTCGCGAGATCAACATCCTGCGCCGCCACCTCGATCCGCTCAAAGGGGGTGGATGGCTACGGCTCACGCCGGCGGCCACGCTCACGCTCGCGCTCTCCGATGTGCCCGGTAACGCGCCGGAAGCCATCGCTTCCGGGCCCACTGCGCCAGACCCGACGACCCTGGCCGATGCCTGGGGCGTGATCGAACGTTACGGGTTACGCACGCGGCTCCCCCCGTCGCTTTTGCAGGCGCTCACGGAAGCCCCTGAGACGGTGAAGCCCGGTGAGCTACCCCTCGACCCCAAGACGGGGCAGCCCCGTCATATCTATCGCATTCTTGGAGAGAATCGCCTTGCAGCACAGGCCGCCCGAAGGGCCGCGCAACGTCATGGGTTTCATGCCCGCCTGTTGACCACTGCTCTGCAAGGCGAAGCCTCCCAGGCTGGCCGCTTCCTGGCCGCCATCCTGAAGCAGATCGCAGAAAGCGATGAACCCCTGCCGCGCCCGGCCTGCCTGATCGCCGGCGGCGAGACGACGGTGACGGTGCACGGCAACGGACGGGGTGGACGCAATCAGGAGCTGGCCCTGGCTGCCGCCCTCGACCTGGACGGGGTGCCAGGGGTGGCGCTGATGGCGCTGGCGACCGATGGCCAGGATGGCCCCACCGAGGCGGCCGGCGCCCTGGTGACCGGGGATACCCTGCGACGCGCCGCCGCCCTGGGCCTGGAGGCGCGCCGTTTCCTGGAAAATCAGGATTCCTACACCTTCTTTTCCGCCCTGGGAGATAGCATTTTGCTCTCAAAGGGAAGGACGAACGTCAACGATTTGATCTTCCTGTTCGGATTTTAGCCATGCTTCCCCTTGTACTCCTGACTCACCCTCTCCCTGCTGAATGGTTACAATCCCTGGAAGGCCGTGTGCGCCTGATCGTCGGGCCGGAGGGGACAACGGGATTCCCCGAGGCATTGCTGAAAGACCTGCCTGAAGCCGAAGGGTTGCTGACCCTGCTGATTGATCGCGTGGATGGCGCATTGCTGGAGCGGGCGCCGCGCCTGCGCGTGGTGAGCAACATGGCGGTCGGCGTGGATAATATTGACCTGCGCGCCTGCCAGGAGCGTGGCATTGCCGTCGGGAATACGCCCGGCGTGCTCACCGAGGCCACCGCCGATCTGACCCTGGCGCTTATCCTGAGCGCGGCCCGCCGCCTGCCGGAAGCGGCTGCGGATGCCCGCGCTGGCCGCTGGAAGACCTGGTCGCCGACCGGGTGGCTGGGGATGGACCTGAACGGGGCGACGCTGGGCATCGTGGGAATGGGGAAGATCGGTCAGGCGGTGGCGCGGCGGGCGGCAGCCTTCGGGATGCGCCTGCTCTATACTTCTCCCCATGCGCGCCCTGAAGTGGAAGAGGCCCTCGGCGCGCAGCGTGTGCCCCTGGAGCAGTTGCTCGAAGCCAGCGATGTGGTCTCCCTGCACTGCCCGCTCACTCCCCAGACGCGCGGCCTGATCAACGAGGCCGCCCTGCGGCGGATGAAGCCTCGGGCACTGTTAGTGAATGTGGCGCGCGGCCCGGTCGTGGTGACGGAGGCCCTGGTGCGCGCCCTGCAGGAGGGCTGGATCGGCGGCGCCGCGCTGGACGTGACCGATCCGGAACCCCTGCCGCCCGATCATCCCCTCTATCAGTTCCCGAACTGCCTGATCGCACCCCATATCGGCTCGGCAACCTGGGGAACTCGTCGGCGCATGGCAGAGATGGCCTGTGCGAACCTGCTGGCCGGGCTGGAGGGGCGCCCGCTCCCCTATGCCGTGCAGGGAACCAACCTTTAGCGACCCGGCTGCGGAGGAGTGGGCATGCGCGCCTGGCGAGCAAATTCCGAAGTATAAGTTTACTGCAAAAAGGTGAAAATCGAACCACAAAGACACGGAGACACGAAGCATCAGTAAATAAAAAGGGAACTTTGACTTCGTGCCTTCGTGGTAAAACTTCAGGGTTTTTGCAGGAGTCGAAGTATAATCTTCGTTCATGAAAACCTTTTCCTCCGCCCGCATCGGCCTGATTCCGCGCCCGGAGGGGGTCGGTGGGGTGGCTACGTTTCGCGAGAAATTCGAGAGGGCGCTCCAGGCGCGCGGTCTGGAGGTGGAATACGATCTGCGCCGCCCGGTAGATGCCGTGCTGATCCTGGCCGGCACGCATCGTCTGAAGGAACTCTGGCGCCTGCGCCGTCAAGGCGTGCGCCTGGTGCAACGCCTGGATGGGATCAACTGGGTGCATCGGCGAACCTGTACCGGCTGGAGGCACTTTTTGCGTTCGGAGTACGGGAATTTCATCCTGGCGACGATTCGCAATCGGCTGGCGCATCGCATCATTTACCAAAGTCGCTTCTCTCAACGCTGGTGGGAGGAGTGGTACGGCCCGGCGGAGGCGCCATCCTGGATCGTCTATAACGGGGTGGATACCCGGCTCTATACGCCGCAGGGCGCTCACGAACGCCCGACGGATCGCTGGCGCATCCTGATTGTGGAGGGTAGCTTCGGAGGGGGATATGAGATGGGGCTGTGGAATGCCATCGGGCTATTGCGCGGTTTGCAGGCGCAGGGGTTGAACGTCGAACTGCAGGTTGCCGGGCAGGTCAGTCGCAAGCTACAAAAGCAGGTGGAGGCCAGCGTGAAACACGGTCTGCGCTGGGCCGGGGTGGTGCCCCGCGCGCAAATCCCCTACCTGGCGCGCTCGGCTCACCTGTTCTTCTCCGGCGACATCAACGCGGCCTGCCCGAATTCGGTCATCGAGGCGCTGGCCTGTGGGCTGCCGGTGCTGGCTTTTGATACGGGCGCACTCTCCGAGCTGGTCGTCGGAGAGGCCGGGCGCCTCGTACCCTACGGGGGAGACCCCTGGAAACTCAGCCCGCCCAACATCGCCGGCCTGCTCCCGGCGGCGCAGGAAATCCTTTCTCGCCAGGAGCATTTTCGGAACGCCGCTCGCGCCCATGCAGAGAGCGCCCTCAACATCGAGAAGATGGTCGAAGGATACCTGAAGGTACTGTTGGAATAACAGGAGGAACGATGCGTTCCATTTGTGTTTACTGTGGCTCTGCAGACGGGGTTCACGCGGATTACCTGAAGGCGGCCTATCAGTTAGGGGAAACGCTGGCAAGGCGGAAGATGCGCCTGATCTACGGCGGCGGAAAAACGGGCCTGATGGGCGCGCTGGCAGATGGGGCCTTGCAGGCAGGCGGGGAAGTCATCGGCGTCATCATCCCCTCGATGAACACGCCTGCGCTGGCACATGCGGGTCTCAGCGCCATGGAGGTCGTCCCCGACATGCATGGGCGCAAGGCGCGAATGCATGAGCTGGCAGATGGATATATTGCGCTCCCCGGCGGCTTTGGCACGCTGGATGAGCTGTTCGAGACCATCACCTGGGCGCAAATCGGCCATCACCAGAAACCGATTGGCCTTTTAAACGTGCGGGGCTATTTCAACCCTCTGCTGAAGGCCCTGGATTACGCGGTGCAGGAGGGGTTTATCTTCCAGGAACATCGGGCCTCCCTGCATGTCCATGAGGATGCGGAAACGCTGCTCGCCCTGATGGGCAACCACCGCCTACCGCTTGAGGCCATTCGGCGATGGATGCGGGAGGGGTGAGGGACAATCGCAGCAGAGAAAACGCTCAGGCTACAATGCGCAATGCCACCTGCGTTCCACGACGATTGTAGGCCAGATATTCAAAAGAATGTGAAGTTTGTGCTATAAACTCAAAGAAAGCTCGATATTCCCCTTCTTTCCAGCCTGGATAATTGAAAAACTCATCAAAGCAGAGGATCGTTCCGGCTCGAATGCGATCGCGGCAATGTTCAAAGACGGTCTTTGTAGAACTGTAAAGGTCGCAATCTATATGAACGAAATCGAACGTTTCTGGGTGTTTTTGTAAAAAATCGGGCAGGGAATCACTGAACCACCCCTGGATTAAGACCACATTCGAGGGCACTTTTGGAACAGGCTGCTTATAAGCCCCCTTGGGCAAATTCGCCCAATTCTCTGGTAAACCCTCAAAGGAATCGAAGCCGTAAATGGTGCGCTCAGGGAACAATTTTGCCAGGAAGCGAATACTTTTTCCACCAGCCACGCCAAATTCACACATTAAGCCGGAGCCGGCTTGGGGTACATAGCGAGCAAGATAGCGATACAGTTCATAACGACTTTCAAAAGAGGGGATTTGTGACAAGTTTGCTTCCACAAACAGAGCGGTTTCTTGCAGCGCGAGGATCTGACGCGCCCTCTCAATGTTTCGACTCTCCATAAAAAGCACGTCTTCCAAAATGCGAGAAATCCAGCGTTTCAGGATGGTTTTGAAGATATTTTTGGGCATGCTTGAATTATAATAGATTTCATCCGTGCTGATCTCTGAAAGCCCGTGTGCATCCGTGTCCTGTTTCGAGCCGCCGGCAGCCAGACTTTTGCACTCCAAATTTCCTGAAGGAAAGATACACTACCCTCTGAGAGCATATCGTGTTGGGGGCACCCTGTCAGCCAAAAACAACCAACTCCGGTAAGGAGAACCGTCAACGAATGGGAAACGAATAAACGAATATGGAC
>JAGHYK010000008.1 GCA_017743695.1 Chloroflexota bacterium | reverse complement strand
TGAATGACCACAGATCGCAGACGGTAAGGGAATCAGGCCCTCAAAGTCCCCTCAAACAGTGAGCGCGGGGAGACTCGAACTCCCAGCCAATGGCTTAAAAGGCCACTGCTCTGCCGGTTGAGCTACGCGCCCGATTGCAGGCCTGATTGTATCACGAGAGCGTCGAGACGTCAATTGCTGAACGCGGCCACGTCCGGCTCTCTCCTTCTCCTGCTCAAAAAAAGCCGGGATGTCGCGGCCTACCTGCTCCCCCTGGCCTGTTCTGGCAGACCGTGCATCCCGGCAAGTTTAAGGCTCTGGGTCGCTCACTCTTCCTTCCGTGCTTCCAGCTCCTTTTTATGTGCCTCGATGATCCCTGCGGCGATGTGCTGCGGCACGATCTCATAATGGTCAAATTCCATGGTGAAGTAACCGCGTCCGCCCGTCAGAGAGCGCAGTTGAGTGGTATAGCGCAGCATCTCTGCCAGGGGCACATAGGCCAGAATGACCGTGTTCTTCCGTTCGGTCTCGGTGCCCAAAACGCGGCCGCGGCGAGTGTTTAGATCGCTCATCACGTCTCCCATCGCTGACTCCGGAACGACAACCCGCACCTTCATGATCGGCTCAAAGAGCACGGGGCCGGCATCCTGAACGGCCAGCTTGAAAGCCTCTCGACCGGCAATTTCAAACGCAATCGGCTTCGAGTCCACCGGGTGTTCCTTCCCGTCATAGACCACCACTTTCACGTTGCTCATCGGATACCCGGCAATCACCCCCTGCTCCATGGCGTTACGAATGCCCTTCTCGATGGCCGGCAGGAAGGAACGCGAAAGATTCATCCCGACCAGCTCATCGGTGAACTCGAATTCGGCATCTGCCAGCGGTTCAATGCGCAGATGCACCTCGCCAAACTGGCCGGCGCCGCCCGTCTGCTTTTTGTGACGATATTGAGCTGTTGCCTTGCGCGTGATACCCTCTCGGTAGGGCACCTTTGGCTCCATCGTTACGAGGCCCACCTGGAACTTCGTTTCTGCGCGGCGGATGGCCACGTCAATATGCTGGTCTCCCATCCCCTGCAAGATCGTCTGCAAGGTGGCCGGCTCGTTATACCAGGAAAGGGTCATATCCTCTTCACAGAGTCGGGTGAGCGTGGGCGTAACCTTGGCTGCATCGGCCTGAGTCTTGGGTGCAATGGCGACGCGGTAAAGCGCAGTCGGATATTTGGGTACGGGGAGGATCAGCGGATGAGCCTTCTCGCAGAGCGTATCTCCGGTCGCGGTCACGGTGAGCTTGGAGACCACTGCAATATCGCCGGGATAAACCACTTTGACCGGGATAGCTTCCTTCCCTCGCTGAATGTGCAACCCGGCCATGCGCTCCTCCGCTCCTTTCTTCTGATTCCACACCCGCGCATCCGCCTGAATGCTGCCGGAGAAAACGCGGAAATAAGTCATCTTCCCGACGAAGGGATCCGCCGTCGTTTTCCAGACATAGGCTGCCAGCGGCGCATCCGGGCGAGGCTGCAGTTCCACTTCCTGCCCATCGGGCGTTTGTGCCTTGCGGGGCTGCGCCTCCAGGGGAGAGGGCACCAGGTCGAGCAGCGCCTGGAGCAGCGGCAGGATGCCGATCTCGGCTGCGCCGGCGGCGCAGAAGACAGGGATGTAGCTACCATTCTGGATCGCCTTCTTCAGCCCGTAGAGGATTTCCTGATCGCTCAGCGCGCCGCCCTCCAGATACTTTTCCAACAGGGTATCATCGCCCTCTGCTGCCGCTTCGATCAAGGCCTGACGCGCCGTTTCCGCAGCCGCCTTTAACTCCTCCGGGATCTCGGAAGCCGTCTTCCCATCGCCCAGATAAGCCTTCATCCGCAGCAGGTCCACGACGCCCTTAAAGTGCTGTTTTTCGCCGATGGGTAGCTGCACCTTGATCAAACGCGTGGGCGAAAATTCAGCCACTGAAGCCAGCGCTTTCTCGAAGTTTGCGTTCTCGCGATCCATCTTATTGATCACCACAAAGCGCGGCACGCCGGCCTCTTCTGCATATTGCCAGGCGATCTCTGTGCCAACCTCCAGCCCGGCCACCGCATCCACAATCACCAGCGCTGTCTCTACCACCGAAAGGGCGGAGATCACCTCACCGATGAAATCGGGAAACCCCGGTGCATCCAGCACGTTGATCTTGCATCCTCCGAATTCCACCGGCAAAACGCTGGTGTAGATGGAAATCTTCCGTCGAATCTCTTCTTCATCGTAATCCGAAACCGTCGTGCCATCTTCTACCCGTCCCAGGCGAGTGGTTGCCCCCGTTGCATGGAGAAAGGCCTCGGCCAGCATTGTCTTGCCGGCGCTACCATGTCCGATCAGCGCCACGTTGCGCAATGACTCAGTGGTATACTCCTTCATGGCAAATCCCTTCCTGAAGTAAAATTGGCATGGTTCATTTTCCTGCTGATTGTAAAAGAAGAAAGGTGAACTGTCAAACAAAACGAGCGATGGAATTGCTCCCGGCTGCAGGAAATGGAACCGAACGACTGCGCCTTCCTGACCTGAGACCGGGGCCGCGTGCTGTGCCTGTAGCTCTGAAGCCCCCGACGCGTGGATCCGCCCTCTCCTCGCCCGCAGGCGGCGCTGGGCCAGCATGTTCGGCCGGCAAACCTCATCCCGATACCGTTCCCGTTCGCCGCCTGCCATCCATCCACTATCTACCGCCTTTTACCTTCCAACGCTCTTTGAGTCCTGCTGTTCATTCTTCAACCATTCAGGAGAAAACCATGGAGGCCATAGCAAGATTCCTGAACTTCTATTCTTTCCTCTGGACGAGCGCCTTGCTCCTGATGATTGTGGCCTTCGTCCTCTTTCGCGAGCGACGCGATTATGGAAGATGGTTAGCATTTGGCGCCCTCGTCCTTGCGCTGTTCGTTGCCTGGCTGGTGTTGCACCCACGCGCCAGCACTTTGAGCGCGAATGCTGCCCAGGTTGTTGCGCAGATCGGGCAGGGAACGCCGGTGCTGCTCGAATTCCAGTCGCCTTTCTGTTTGGGATGCACGGCCCTGCGTCCCGTGGTAGATGATATCGAGCAAAAGTATCGCGGTCGTCTGATCGTGCTGCGCGTCAACATCCAGAGCCCTGTCGGACGAGAACTCGCACAATATTACTCCTTTGAATACACCCCCACTTTTATCTTTTTTGACGGGGAGGGGCGGGAGGTCTGGCGAAGTGTGGGCGAGCTGGATCCAAAGCGCGTTGCGGCAAGTGTAGAGGCATCTCAGCCATGAATACCGATCCCGCCCCCACCCACGGACTTTGGGCGGATCTGGCGCGCCCAGGGCTTGCGCCAGCACAAGCGGATTTCACCATCCTCGGCGTGCCGTATGAGGGAGGCGTCAGTGCACGCGGCGGCACAGCCCAGGCGCCAGCCCGTTTGCGCTTCTGGTCGCAGCACCTGACGCCCTTTGCAGAGGATCGTACACCGCTGGGGCATCTTCGTCTCTGCGATCTGGGCGATCATCCCGTCGCTCAGCCTGAGCAGGATTTTCCTGCGCTGCGTGAGAGAATCCGTCAGATGGGCAACATCCTGATTGTGCTTGGCGGCGATCACTCGATCTCCATCCCGGTCATCCAGGCACAGCTTGATCGCTTCTCGGATCGTCGCCTGGCATTGCTCTGGCTGGATGCACACCCGGATCTCTGTGATTTTTTCAACGGCTCCCGTTTCTCCCATGCCTGCGTGTTGCGGCGTGCCATAGAAAGCGGCCTCCGTCCACACGATGTGCTCCTGCTCGGGTTGCGCTCGTGGGAAGATCAGGAGATCCCGCTGCTGGAAAAGGAGCCGTTTCGGATATACACCGCGGCTCAGGTGGCAGAAAAAGGCATCCGCGCGGTGCTGAAGGAAGTGCGTACCTGGCTCCATTCCTACGACGCGATTCACATCTCTTTAGACATAGACTGTCTCGATCCGGCCTTTGCGCCCGGCACCGGCATCCCGGAAGCGGGCGGCCTGAGTACCCGTGAACTGATGATCCTGATGCAGGGACTGCGCGGCTTTCCCCTGGTCGGCCTGGACCTGGTCGAAGTTTCGCCTCCCCTGGATAGTTCCGAAGCCACAATCTTCGCGGCCCTGCGCCTGATCCTGGAATTCATCGCCAGCGCAGCCTCCAGTCGCAAACCCGCGTAAAGGATACCCTGCATCCTGCTGTGCATGGCACATGGGGATTCCCTTTTTTCCTGCAAAGAGAGGGCTGTTTGCATCCCTGGGTTGACTGTCAGAGATACTGCCTGGTCATATGCCTGCTACGATATTTCCCCTGCGTTCCCCGTAACACGCAAAGAAAAAGCACAGGGAGCACCCTGTGCTTTACAAAGTAGAGCCAAAACGTTCTACGTTGCCCGTTACATCTGGTATTCAGGCTCTGCAGGCAGATACAGATGATGCAGATATTCCTTCACCATGCGCCGCGTGTTGAAAGTGGGGATGATCGAGCGCATGGACTCTTTGACGCGTTCCAGCCATTCCTGAGGCACATCGCGCCCATCTCGCTCATAGTAAAGGGGAATGATCTCGCTTTCCAGCAGGGCGTACAGGCTGCGGGCATCGGCATCGTCCTGGGCTTCGGGTGAAGCGTAATCCTGATCGTCGCCGACCGCCCATCCATTGCGCCCATTGTAGGCTTCCCGCCACCAGCCATCCAGGACGGAGCAATTCAATACTCCGTTGAGGGCGGCTTTCATTCCGGAAGTGCCGCTGGCTTCCATCGGACGGCGTGGCGTATTCAGCCACAGGTCCACCCCCTGTACCAGATAGCGCGCCAGGTTGATGTCGTAATCCTCCACAAAGACCAGGCGGCCGGCTGTTTCTGCCCGCTTGACCTGACGGTAGATTTGCTGAATGAGCTGCTTGCCCGGCTCATCTGCCGGGTGTGCTTTGCCGGCAAAAATGATTTGCACCGGCATATTCGGACGATTGATCAGATACAGCAAGCGATCAATATCCCGCAAGAGTAGATTCGCTCGCTTATACGTGGCAAAGCGGCGCGCAAAACCGATGGTCAGCGCATACGGGTTGAGCAGCACCCCTGAAGCCACCACCTGCACCGGGTGAAAACCACCGGCGCGCCAGCGTTCGCGCACCCGTTCACGCAGATAGAAGACCAGGCGGCGCTTCAAATGCAGCCGTACCTCCCAGAGTCGCGCCGGGGATAAATCTTCTAACTTCTCCCATAGCGTCGGATCATCCTGCCGTTCAATCCAGTCCTCCCCCAGCACCTCATCCAGAAGCAGGCGCATCCGTCGCCCCATCCAGGTGGCAATATGCACACCGTTTGTGACGTAAGTGATCGGCACTTCCTCTTCTTTCAGTTCCGGCCAGAGAAAATGCCACATGCGCCGCGAGACGCGCCCATGCAGTTCCGAGACTGCGTTACGCTTTGCAGAGAAGCGCAGCGCCAGAATACCCATGCTGAAGGTTTCCCCCCATGCCTGCTGATGACGCGCCAGGTCCATGAATTGATCGCGAGTCAGGCCCAGGGCGGGCCAGAAATTCGCCAGGTGTTTTTCGATCAGCCAGAGGGGGAATTCGTCATTACCGGCAGGCACAGGGGTATGGGTTGTGAAAACGCTACTCTGGCGCACCTGAGCCGCCGCCTCCTCGAAGGACAGCCCCTGGGCCATCTTTTCGCGCACGCATTCCAGCGTCAGGAAGGCAGCGTGTCCTTCGTTCATGTGCCAGGTGGAGGGCTGATAACCAAGCAGACGCAAAGCGCGCACGCCCCCGATCCCCAGCAGAATTTCCTGCCGAATGCGACGTTCCAGGTCTGACCAGTACAGGCGCGCCGTAAGCAAACGATCTTCGGGCGCGTTCGCATCCAGATTGGCATCCAGCAGATAGAGAGGCACCCGCCCAACGCGCACTTCCCATATCTGCAGCCACACCGGGTGATCGGGGAACTCCACGCTGAACTTGCGTGGCTCCCCGTTTTCATCCCGCACCAGCAGCATGGGCAGTGAAGCTACATCGAGCGGTTGATTGATGGCCTCCTGCCAGCCATCCTCGCTGATGCGCTGGGTGAAATAGCCCTCCGAATACAGGAAACCAACGCCAACGAAATTCAACCCCAGGTCGGAGGCCTCTTTGAGATGATCGCCTGCCAGCACGCCCAGGCCACCGGAGTAAATCGGCAGCATCTCATGGAAACCATATTCCATCGAAAAGTAGGCGATCAGGTGCTCCTGCAATCCCTGACGTTCTGCCCAGCTTTCCGAGGTCGTCATATAACCGTCGTAAGACTTGAAGACGCCTTCATAACGGGCAAGGTAATCCGGGCGCAGGGCTGCGGCGTTCAGGGCGGCGCGTTCAATCGTGCGCAACAGACGGATGGGGTTGTGACCGACGCGTTCCCAAAGCTCATTGTCCAGCTCGCGAAAGAGACGCTCCGCCTCCGGGTTCCAGGTCCACCAGAGGTTATAGGCCAGTTCCCCCAGCCGCGCAATGCGTCGGGGAAGATCAAATCCGTTTGGAATACGAGTGAGAAACCGGTTACGCATGGCAGTTAATATACCATAAAGAGGGAATCAGGATTCATGAACGGCTCAAACCGTTTCACGTTTTGCCGTCAAATTCCAAAACAAAGCGTCGCTGCGCCTCTGTCTCTGGAGAGCGCGGGTGCCTCTGACTTTTTGGCACATTTTGCCAGCGACGATGTAACGCTTGCAGCGCTTCCTCTCCGCTCATCCCCTGCTGTACAAAATAGCAGCCGACGACTGTGCCGGTACGTCCCACCCCGCCCCAACAGTGCAGATAAATCCGCAGGCCGCGGTGCAGGGTCACATCCAGCCTCTCTAACAGGCGCTGCATCTCTTGTCTGGATGGAACGCCAAAATCGGGGATCGGGAAGGAGTGATACTCAACATTCTGCCCTCGTTCAGCAGCCAGCGTCAACAAGGCATCGCGATAGGAGGGCAATTCACCCGGCATGGTGAGATCGAAAAAGGCAGTAAAACCGCAATCCAAAAAGGCATGAAGGCGCTCGAGGGCTCTTCCATCGCCCCCAGCAGGATATTCACCGGCCAGGAATTGCCCCTCTACCACCCAGTAGGCGTTTTCAATCGGCTTTCTCAGTGCTTCCACAGGCCACTTTCCAGGAAAAAGAGTATAAAGTATCCCAGCAACAAGATCAACCAGCCGGTAATTTGTAC
This sequence comes from Chloroflexota bacterium, assembly GCA_017743695.1. GTDB lineage: Bacteria > Chloroflexota > Anaerolineae > Anaerolineales > Villigracilaceae > 630D-37. The sequence continues at coordinate 22,668 of JAGHYK010000008.1, read as the reverse complement.
GGTTTCGAGCAAATCTTGCCAGGAAAGCGAAAAATTCGCCTGGATCGTCGCAAGGATATGCTCCAGATTATCGAGCTTGGTGCGCACGGTCTCTTTCCATTCATCCAGATAAAGTTCCTCGCGAATGCCGCGGTATAGCTTGGAAGTATACCAGTCGCCGATCAAGAGCAGATTTTGCTCCGTCCGTTCAAATTCGAGCATCAGTTCCAGCCGATAGTGCAGGATGCGTCGGATGGCGCTGCGAATACGTCCCAGTTGAAGCCAGTTCATGCGGGGCTGCGAGAATTCTTCTCCCAGCCGGCGCAACGCATTTTCCACCCCCTGATCCAGGAGGCGATAGCGGAGCAATTGATAATTTCCAATCTTGAGAAGCTCAATATCCGGCTCAAAGTCATCCTCGCGTGCGATCAGGATAGCACCTTCCCAATCCACGATGCTCAGGTCGTTTTCTGAATAGCGCACGCGCGTGATCAACGTATCTTCAATATCCTCTTTGTCCAGATGCTCCTTCTGGGCGCGGATAAAGCGCGCCAGGAGCGGCGCATATTGCTCGACAAACGCGTCCGGGGAGGCTATCTTTTGCAACAGCAGAATAGAATATTCCTCAAAAAGTGCCTGCGGATCTCGAAGCACGTATCGCTGAATCGCATCTTCGACCTGCAATCGTTTGCGGAATCCTTCCGCCGAAAGCGGCGACTCTATCGAAAAATAGCATTCGGCGATCTGGATGCCTCCCTCATAACGCTGGCGAATAATTTTTACAGCCGTTCCCTCAAATTCGAGCTCCTCTTCGCCCAGCTTGCGCCAGCGAATATCTACGGGCTGGAAATAGGGCACTTCCTTCAGGGCAGGAATGGTTTTCATCTCGTAATCTTCTGGAGTCGGGTCGGGGAAGGCCAGCAAATAACACAGGCGCGCCGAATGCCCCTCCTGTAACGAGCGTTGACGGCGACGACTGGTTGATTTGACAACCGGGCTCATCTCACCCGATCCAGGGCGGGATCCAGAACTGACCATAACCTCGCCAGCGCAAAAACAGGCTGATCAGCAGAAGCAAGAGGCTGAAAACCAGCAACCCATAGTCCCCCCGACGGTAGCGTAGCTCGTAGAGCCAGGTGCGCGGACGTTGCCCGAAGGCGCGCAAATCCATCGCATTGGCCACATCCTCCCCGGTCAGGATAGCGTTCATCGTGACCGGCACCAACAGGGGCGCGATGCGCGCAATCTGTCGCAAAGGATTCCGCCCGGCGCGTTCGATCTCGTATCCTCGCGCCCGCTGCGCGTCAAAGGTGATCATGAAATCGCGGGCCAGCGTGGGGACAAAGCGGAAGGCCAGCTCGACGACATAGGCGAAGCGGTCCGGTAAGCCCAGGCCGCGAAACGTCACCCCATATAACTTTGGATCCATCGTGAAAGGAATCACGATAAAGACCGCCGAAATCCCTGAAATGCGAAGCAACTGACACAATGCAAACCAGACTCGTTCCCAGGTCAGCCCGAAATTCCACACCCCTCCCCAGGGAAGTGAAATCCCCTCTGGCCAGACCCGATGTCCTCCTGCTGGCACCACCCCGCCGGCGCCGCCACCGGTGAGGAGGGTATTGACCAGGATCATCGTAAAGAGCAGGAAAGAAACCAGCATCCAGGCCCGGCGCGCCTCTCTCCAGGGAACGCCTCCGAGCGCATACCAGACGATCCCCAACAGGAAGAAAGCCGCCAGAAAACGCGCATCCCAGAACAGCGTGATGCTGAAAAGATAGCTAAACGAGAAAACCCAACGCGCCCGTGGGTCTATCCGCTCCATCAGGCTCTGACGGGGACGATAGCTCCAGCTAATCAACATGGTGGCATCATCCGCTCACGAGAACGATTTTCAGGCCATCAACCGCCCACGCGCCAGATAGAGCGCCGCCAGCGATTTGGCATCTGGAATTTCCCCGTTTTCGGCTGCGCGCAGCGCCTCCTCCAGAGGCAAACGCACCAGGTCAAGAAACTCATCCGCATCCGCTTGCAGCGGCGCCGCATATAGCTCGCGGGCGATAAATACGCTCATCTTTTCCGTCGAATACCCAGGGGCCAGGAAAAACTCCCCCACCTTCTCAAGCTTCCTGGCCGCATAACCTGTCTCCTCCCGCAATTCGCGCGCCGCACACGCTTCCGGGCTTTCGCCCTCATCGAGAGACCCTGCCGGTAGCTCCAGGAGCATCTCCCCTGCCGCATGACGATACTGGCGCACAAAAAGCAAATTCCCTGCCTCGTCCAGCGGCAAAAGGATCACCGAGCCGTGATGCTCCACAATCTCAAATCGCGTCTCGCGGCCATCGGGAGTCAGCAGGACATCGCGGCGAATGGCAAAAGCCCGCCCCCGAAACAGGACCTCGCTCTTCAGTAAGCGAAATGGATGTTCGGCCATGTTACGGGATGTTTAATGTCTGTCCCACCGTCAACCGCGCGGAAAGCTCCAGACCATTGGCCTGAGCAATCGCTTCCGGGTAAACATCCCCAAACAAACAGGCCACGGCGTACAACGTCATATTTGCCTTTTCAACCGTATAAGTTGTCGGATGGGGTCTCAGCGCACGGTCACCGGGGAAGGGATTTCCGCTTTGTGGAATGCGGAGCTGCAGGCCCGGCTGATAGATCATGCCGTCGCTCAAACCGTTGAGCTGGAGTAGCTCATTCGGGTTTACATTGAAGCGACGAGCAATACAGTACGGAAACTCTCCCTCCTGCAGTGTGTAAGTAGTCGGCAGGCTCCCCGGCGTCAATGCCTGCGGGGGAACCGTCGGCAGGACGTTGGTAGGCGTGGCAGGAACTTCCGCAGGGGGCGTGATGAGGATGAAAGGAGGCGTCGGAGTCTCTTCCGCTGGCGCTGGCGTTGCCTGATCGGTGGGGATTTCCGTAGGGATCTCAATTGGCGTGGGCGTGGAAAATTCGAACGGGAGCGTCGGGATTGGTGCAGCCTCACCCATCGCCATTGCCGTGGCCGTGCCTGCGATCAGGGCCATCGGATCGTTGGGGAGAGGGGAAGCAATCTCCGCGGGAATCAGGGTGGGGGTCGCCTGCGGCATTGCCGAGAAATTTCGTGTACAGGCTGTCAGGCTCACCATGAAAAGCAGAAACAGGCTGAGGGCTGTGACAAAACGTCTGGACATACGATCTCCTTGCAGGTGGAATATCACGGAGAGTATACCATCATCGGCTGTTGTAGAAATGCAATTAACCGCTGATTATATTCTTCGGGGCGGTTCAGATAGGGAAAATGTCCCGCATCGTGGAACGTATACACTTCCGCATAGGGATAGGTCTGCCTGAGCTGCTCCCGTAAAACGGCTGGGACCAGCGGATCGTTATCCGATTCAAAGATCAAAACGCTCCCTGGAATATCCTGAACTTCAAATTTCTGCATCACACATCGGTAGCGTCCCAGCACATGGGCCTTATGCACGCGTCCGTAATTCATCTCCAGCAGGTACGCTCGCGTGAACGCGTCATAGCCCGAGCTGGGGTAAACGCTGCGTTCCACACTGCGGCGCATAAACTGCAGCACGAACCAGTCGGGCAAAACGGGCAAAATCATCCCGATCCCGCGATATTCCTGTCTCAGCGCATCATTGGGCGGAAAGGTATTCCCCAAGACCACACGCAGCACACGCTGCGGATGGCGCATGGCGAAAAATTGAGTAAAATAGCCTCCCAACGAAGTTCCAACCACGTTCGTGCGCGCAATGCCTTCCCGATCAAGGATCGCCAGGATGCCGCTTTCCATCGCCTCCAGACGATTGACCGCGGGATAGGTCACCGCGACGATACGATAGCCGTCTTTTAGCGCCTCGATCTGCTGCCACCATATATCGGCTGCGCCGCTCATCCCATGCAGGAAAAGCACTGCTTCCCCCTCTTTGGGGCCTGTGACCAGATACTCCCAGGTCTGCCCATCCTCCGTCACCAGCCGGCGCAGCGGATATTTCGAGCGAAACTCCTGGAAGGCTTTCACCTTTTCGGGTTCAACGTTTGCATAGAGATCTTCAAAAGACGGGGAACGGGTGGGCCAGAGATAGAGCGCAACCAGCAAAACGCCCAGGATCAAAAAAATCAACCTTTTGCGCACAACGTCTCTCCTCATGTTTATTTTTATTCTACCACTCTTTTTTGTCGCTCAAAGAAAAGATTTTTATGGAAAAGACAGGCTCCCTGCGCTCCTGGGGCCTGCTGCGCACCCGGTACTTTTCCACCCTTGAAGGGAAGCTGCCGTACGCAATCCAGCCCTGCCCGAGGCTGCTCCCTGCTTCCGAAGCCGACCAGTCAGGGCAACAGCGGAGAGGCCTGCTCACGCGCCTCCCCCGCGCCGGGCAACCGGGCAACGATAACGCGGTATCCCCCGGCAGGACAGAAGATTGCTACGCTGCCGCCGTCCACGGTTCTCCACCATCCATCGTCTGACGGACTGGAAAGCCCGTCCTGCAAACTGCGGTCTGCCGTCTGCGGTCCGCGGTCTATTTTGCGGTCTGCCGTCCGCCGTCCATATTCGTTTATTCGTTCCCCATTCGTTGACGGTTCTCCTTACCGGAGTCGGTTGTTTTTGCCTGACAGGATTCCCTAATGTGCTACGCTCTCTGGAAAGGATGTGTAGCGAATCTTTACTTCCATAAATTTTAATGTAAAAGTCTGGCTACCTGACAGTTTGTAACAGGACACGGATGCAAACAGGTTTTTTTACGGATCAGCGCGGATGGAATCTGTACTCTCCGTTCTCATCGGCATCCCATTGAAGGGAACAAAGGAAAAATTCCGTGTCTATCCGCAGCATCCGGGAGAATCCGTGTCCTTCCCCATCTATTGGCGAAGGGGAGATTGTTTTCGCTCTCCGCAAAAACCTTGTCAAAATCAGGGATCTGTGTATAATAGGGGTTGCGAACCGTCTGGGTGCCCCCCTCACCCCGGCGGTTCGCATTTTTATCGCGTGCCAGGGGGATGGCGGCCGGGAACACTCAGGAGATGAGCTGCGTTCCTGTATCAGGAGGTGCAGGATGAAATGGATGAAACTTTTTGTGATCCTGGCTCTGGGTTGGAGTCTCGCCTGTAGCACAGGAGGCGCTGGAACAGGAAGGAGCGAAATCGCTCCCGTTACGGGGATGCCCCAGGAGGGCACGATCCAGCCCCAGGTCCGAGAGGAAGGCGGGATTACTGCCACGCCTCCAGCCCTTCGCTTAACGCCTTCACCGCTTCCCAGTGTCACAATCGGTGGGGGTCTTTCTCCTTCAGAGCTTAAATATCGCATTCTGGAACGCTTCCCGGATTTTTTCTTCTGTGACCCCGATTTTTATCCGGTCGCCAGGGATGATGAGCTGGCGCGGGCAAAGGAACGCCTGTCGGAGATGCAGGCCAATGCCGAGGTGTGGAACGTTCTCTTGCGACATCACGGGCTGACAGAGGGAACGCCTCTGGATGATGGGCAATTGCTGGCAATTTATCGGGATTACAAGCGATTGCAGGCCATTCAGCTCCTTGTGGATGGGAACGTGTATCGTTTCCGTATTCTGACAGGGAGCGCCGGCAGTTACCAGGGAATGGCAGTCAGTGGTCACATGGACGCAGAAGGGAAGATCACCATCGAGAAGCAGGAACCCGCTCCGCTGATCTGCCCGATCTGCCTGGCGTTCGGGACGCGGATCGCCACGCCCGAAGGGGAACGAGCGGTTGAAACCCTGCAGCCGGGGGACCTGATATGGACGCTCGGAAAGGATGGGAAGAAGAAGGTCACAGTCGTGCGATGGATCGCGCAAACTGCTGTGCCCGCAGGGCATCACGTCGTCCATCTGAAACTGGCAGATGGGCGCGAACTCTGGGCCTCAGCCGGCCATCCAACCGCAGACGGTCGCCCATTGGGCACATTGAAGGCCGGCGACAGGCTGGACGGCTCCATCGTATTGCTCAGCGAGCCTGTTCCTTATGCGTTCCCCTTCACGTACGATTTGCTACCCGAAGGGGCGACCCTCTACTGGGCCAACGGTATCCCTTTGCAAAGCACACTTATACCTTTGCCAGGTCTACTCCCCGCTGAATTTCCCACGGATAAATGACGTAGGCGTCGGTGATGGCGGCGTAGTAATCGGGACGAAGTGAGCCGAAGAGGTTGCGATAGGGGTTGAAGTGGAGCACGCAAGTCTCCGGGAAGGCGCCGGCAGCCGCTACCCGCTGACGAACTGCTGTGATGGTGCGCCCGGAACCCCAAACGTCATCCACGATCAGCGTTCTGCGCCCTTGCAGCAGGTCGTCGGATGGGAACTGGAGGAATTCAGGCCAGGCGATCAATCGAGAGCGTTCGGATTCCAGGGAGGCTGGAAAGTCCACCGCAGCCGTGAGTACGTGGGTGATGTTCATGGCCTCGGCCAACATGCCACCGGGGATGATACCCCCGCGCGTGATCATCACCATAGCGTTAAACTCATGGCGGAATTGTGGCAGGAGGAGATCAATGAGCTTATCTACGTCTTCCCAGGAAAGGAGCAGGCGCTTTTCAAGCGGCATGTATTTCTTCCCGTAAAAAGGTGTGTGAGTCTGAGGTAAAAAATGAGCGTAAAGTGAAGTCAAGGAGAAACGGGGGAAAATTTAACCGTTTCTCTACAAATTGTACCACGAGTCCATTGCCAGAGGGCCATCCGTCGCATGGTTGCGGAGGGTATAATTATCCAGGAACTCTTTTACGACCGTCACTTTCGGGTCGCTCGTTTCAAAAAACGGCTCGCAATGACATGGCTGAGTGGTTACTCATAAAGGCTCAGAGGCGCAAAGCAACCTGACTTCACTGCCGGAAGGTTCTCTTCTCTCACCACCGAGGCCGCGGAGATCATGGAGACTCACGATAAATTTATTTTGCGCCGAGAATAGCGTTGCAAAAATTTCCCTGCACACCTTCAGCGGCTAAAAATTTTTAATCCTGTGTGCTCTGTACACTCCGTGGTGAATTCTTGCGGTGGACTCGATATAGACTCTGGAGGTTGAAATGAAGATTCTGATCGCTGGTGGTACAGGGTTTCTGGGGAGCGCTTTGACCCGTTCCCTCCTGGAGCAGGGTCATCAAATCTGGATCCTCACCCGACGCGCCGCTCTTGCAAGAACCGATGCGGCGGTGCATTTTCTACAATGGGATGGAAAAACGATCCAGGGCTGGGGAGATGCAGTCAATGAGGTGGAGGCGGTGATCAACCTGAGCGGGGAGAGTCTCAGTCGCTGGCCGTGGACGGCGGCGCAAAAGAAGCGTTTCCTGGAAAGTCGCGTCCTGCCGACCCAAGCCCTGGTACAGGCAATCCAACAGGCCCAACGCCCTCCCAGGGTTTATCTGCAGGTCTCCGGGATCAACCATTACGGGTTGCGCGGCGAAATGGCGGATGAGGAGACGCCTGCGGGGGACGATTTTCTGGCGCGCCTGACCGTGGAATGGGAACAGGCTTCACAGCCCCTGGAGGAATGCGGCGTGCGGCGCATCATCGCCCGCATGGCTGTTGTGCTGGACTGGCAGGGTGGCATGTTGGGATTGATGGCGCTGCCGGTGCGCCTGTTCGTCGGCGGCCCGATCGGGAGTGGGCGCCAGGCCGTGCCCTGGATCCATCTGCAAGACGCGATCGGAGCCATGGAATTCCTGCTCTTCAACGAGGCCGCGCACGGGGTGTATAACCTGATTGCGCCGCAGCCGACCTCTAACGCCGAATTCATGCGCACGCTGGCCCGCGTCCTGCGACGTCCCTACTGGTTTCCTACGCCTGCTTTTTTGCTTCGCCTGGTGCTCGGCGAAATGAGCGTCCTGGTTACGGAGGGGCGCTATGCCCGCCCGCGACGTTTACTTGAGGCCGGCTATACGTTTCGCTATCCGACCCTGGAAGAAGCGCTACGGGCGAACAAACCAGCGATGGGTTAGCGTCACTACGATCAGGATCAACTGCACGGCCAGCAGGAAGATTCCAACTGGCCACCAGCGCCAGAGAGCAACCAGAAGCAAAAGGCATAACCCCAGGGCCAGCAGGCGGAAGATGAGCCGTTGTTGACCGTTGCTCAGGTCTTCCATGTGCCACAGTCGGGGCAGAATGAGAGCGCCTGTAAGCAATATCCAGAACCAGAGCAGGACATCGCCGCGCCCCGGCAGCGGCAAAACCAGGATGCCGCAGGTGGCCTGCGCCATCGGCGCCAGGTAGGTGGGATAGCGATAGGCGCGGGCAAAGATAAAGAAGCCCAGATCACGGTTTGCCCGGGCGGAGATCGGCCAGGCGACCACTTTTTCTTCTCCCGGCAGGAGAGAAAGCACTTCCTGCTCTGAGAACAACGGCCCAGGGGTGCTGATTTCGACGCCGACCATTTGATTCAGCGGCGTATCCCCAGGATTGCGCAGTTCCAAACGAATCTCAGCCTGCTCCTGCGGGGTCATCAGGTGCGGGCAGGAGAGGCCGTCCAGGCGACGATCGCTATAGAAGGGGAAACCGTAGAAATCGGCTTCAAGCTGAGCCCAGATCAATCCGCCGGCCAGGAGGTATCCCAGGAGAACGCCGAGAGCAAAAAGCCAGTTTTTCATCATCTTCACCTCAAATTTGTCTAAACAACTTGACATCTTTTTTAGATTATGCTATTTTGAGTACACTTTCATCGCTGCGAGGGAGAGTATGATTCACGAGCGCATTTCCGAAAATGTATACTGGTTCCAAAGCGAAATCTATGCCCAGGTCACGGCTGGCGCGGTGACTGGCCCCCAATGGGCGGTGGTCATTGATACCCTGGCACTTCCGGAAGAAACACTGCAAATGCGCGAGTTCATCGAGCATGAACTGGGGGTGCCGGTCAAATACGTCATCAATACGCATTATCATGCCGATCATAGCTGGGGAAACATGTTCTTCCCCGGCGCTACGATTATAGCGCATACGGAATGTCATCGGCTGCTGGCCACACGCGGACGCGCTTCTCTGGAGGCGGCCCAGAAACAAGGTCCCACCTATCGCAACATCAAAATTATCTTGCCCCATATCACATTTTCAAGCGGGGAACTGATGCTTCGAGTGGGGAAAAAGCAAATCTATATCTTCCCCACTCCGGGTCATAGTGTGGATGGCATCTCTGTCCTGGTGGATGATGATAAGATTCTCTTTGCCGGGGATGCCTTTATGCCCTTGCCGTATATCGTAGATGGGGATATTGAGGCCATCGCAGCCTCGATTCGACGCATCGGGCGCATGGAGCTGGAAAACATTGTGCAGGGACATGGGGAGATCATCTTGCGCGGCGAAATCGCCGACGCGGTCAAAGAAAACCTGACCTATCTCTCGAACATCAAGAAGGTGGTCAAGGCGGCACGGCGCAAACGTTCTCCCCTGGAATATCTGGATTCCGTGGGGATCGAGGAATGCGGCAAAAGTCGCGTCTACCTGGGTGGGTTGGTAGAAGCACTCCACAAGCGCAATCTGCGAGCGCTCTACCAGCGTATGATGGCTGAGCGGGGCAGCGCGGCCTCTGCCGAAGCCTGAGGTTCAGGCCTGCGTTTTTTGCTTCTTCCAGGGTCGCCAGCCGTGGAAACGCTCTCTTCCCTCGCGTAGTGCCTGGAGATTGGGACGCAAGGCCCAAAGAAGCAATCCCTCCGCAAGGAGGCCATAGAGTACATATTGCCAGGGAGCGAGACCCAGCCAGGCGCGCACCAGGAATATCAGGAGGGCGATCAGGGCGACGCTCATTGTGGTCACGGAGGCATAGCCCACGCCGAAGAAGATGACGAAGCCCAGCGGAATGATGATCGGCAGGCTCCATGGCCAGAGGCCGAAGGCCCCGCCGGCGCAGGGTGCGCCGCCCGCGCCGCCGCGCAGGCGAATGCGCCCCTTCTCCGTTCGTTCGAGCAGGAAGATCGAGTAGTTATGCCCCAGGATGGCAGCCAGGGGGGCGAGAATGTGAATCCAGGGATTGTCGGTCACGGCGCGTGCCAGCCAGACGGTTGAGGCTCCCTTGAGAATATCCAGGATTGCCGTGAGCAGGCCAGCGCCAAACCCGGCGGCGCGCATCGCATTGGTTCCCCCTGTGCGTCCACTGGCTACCTGGCGCACATCTTTGCGAGCGAAAAGCCAGACCACGATCCAGCCGAAAGGAATCGAACCGATGAGGTACGAGAGGACTATCACAAGCCCCTGCATCCACACAGCATTGCCTCCAAAAGGAAAAGTTTATGGCTCTTCGACGCGCAACTGCACTTCCGTGATTTGTCCCGCCTCGATACGGAAGCCGCGCGCGGTCCATTCACCCTGCACAGGCGCCCAGATGATATACACGACCGGATATGCCGCCTCGCGCACGTCTATGGAGGAAGGAAAAAGCGGCCCCTGGGGATGAGAGTGAAAGATACCCACCAGCTCCAGGCCCGCTTCTTCGATAGCCTCAAAGACGCGCAATTGTTCCAATCCATCCAGGCGGTAGCGTACAGGACTCTGCGCAGCGTTCTGCATAAGAAACACTTGTTCAACCTGGTCGTTTCGGCCGGCCAGCAAGCCACAGGCTTCCAGCGGTGCCCCGGCCCGGACATGCCTCTCCATCGCCTGCCAGTGCTCCCGGCGCAATCTCAGCGACTGAGCCATAAGGCCATTCCCCAGCTTCCCAGAACGAGCAGCGCGGCCTCTATCACATTCCATCGTCGCAAATTTCCCTCCATGACGGCGATTGCCACCAGGAACAGGGCATAGAAAGGGCCGGCCAGCATCAATCCGAATGACACAACCCCTACCGGCCAGTAATGCAGGGGGGCAGCCAGTTCCAGGATCAGGAGCGCGATGCCCGCGCTCCAGTAGATTTCCCATCGCTGGGGCAGGTAAAGATGGAAAAGTCGCAGGGCAAGAAGAAAGGAGAGCATCCCCAGCATGGGCAATAACAACGTCAGGCGCATGGCGACAAAACGCAAAGAACTGGCGACAAGCAGGAACAGGATTCCCCCCAGGAGGGTCAATCCGCCGGCAGTGAGCGGGAAGAACGGGGTTGAAGGATCGAGGGCCTGGAATTCAGCCAGGAAGACCAGGGCCAGCAGGAGAGCACCGAAGAGAAAGGCCACCCACCATAATTCCCCCTGCGGTATAGAGGGCAAAATGCTACCGATGGCCAGGGTGGTCAGAAAGGGAAGGAGCAAATGAGGAAGTGTATTTCTTTTGCCTGAAGGATGCGAACGGATCAGCCAGTCCATGCCTGCCGCTGCCATTCCGGCCACAAGCAGGGTGCCTGCCGTCCGCAAGCCAACAGATTGGGCCAGGTAAAAGCCAGGCAGTTGCACAGTGAGGGTAAAGCCCTCCAACGGCAGCCACTGCAAGAGGGCCAGTGGAAGCAGCACCAGTATCAGGGAAGAACGCAGCCGCTCACCGAAGGAGGGCAAAACCCTTTCGTCCACTGTTATTTCTCTGGAACGTAAGGATGACGCAGCGCAACGGGTTGGGCAGCCCGCATCCGAAGATTGAGCATCTCCACAAAAACAGAGAAGCCCATCGCAAAGTAGATGTATCCCTTCGGAATGTGCTGATGGAAGGCTTCCACGACCAGCGTAAAGCCGACCAGGAGCAAAAAGGCCAGCGCCGGCATCTTGATCGTGGGATGTCTTTCGACAAATGCCCCAATCCAGCCGGAGGTGAAGATCATCATGATTGCCGCCAGGATGACTGCGAGGATCATAATCGGGATTTCCTTCACCATTCCTACGGCGGTGATCACGAATCCAGCGCAAAAACCAAGTCCAGAAACATGATCTGGACCACCACGCTCCAGAACGCAGGTTTGACGCTGGCGGAGGCGTGCCCTTCGACGCCTTCCAGGCGCTGGTGAATCTCATAGGTGCTCTTCCAGATCAGGAACAGGCCGCCGCTGAAAAGCACCAGGTCGCGCCCGCTTACTTCAAAGCGGAAAATCGCAAACAGCGGTTCGCTCAGCCCGATGATCCAGGAAATCGAAAGCAGGAGAAGAACCCGCAGCACAACCGCAGCGCCGATCCCCAGGGCGCGCGCCCGGAGCTGCTGGGAGGAGGGCAACTTCAACGCCAGGATGGAGATGAAAATGGCGTTATCCACTCCCAGGACCAGCTCCAGGGCGACCAGGGTAACCAGCGCAATCCAGCTTTCGGGATTCAGCAACCACCCCATGTTCAGAATTCCATGCTTTCACCAGGTTTGAGCACACGAACACGGGTGTTCGTCTCAGCTTCGACCTGTCGCGCCCAGGCCTCGACATCCTGGGCAATGAGCGGCCAGGTGTTGTAGTGAATGGGAACGACGATCTTCGGCTGCAGTAACTTCACCGCCCGCAGTGCATCGGCCGGCCCCATGGTGAAATTATCCCCAATCGGGATCACGGCCACATCCAGCCCCTCTTCGCCGATCAGCTTCATATCCCCAAACAGCCCCGTATCTTGAGCGGTGTAAATCTTCCGCCCATCGTGGGTGGTGAGCAGAAAACCGCAGGGATTACCACCATAGGAGCCATCTGGAAGAGCCGAGCCATGAATGGCAAAGGTCAGTTTGAGATAGCCGAAGGGATGTTTGAAGCCTCCTCCCAGATGTTGGGGATGCGTCTTTTCGACCCCCTGTGCGCTGAGCCAGTTCACAATCTCAAAATTGCTGATCACCGTTGCGCCGGTGCGCTTTGCGATGGCTACTGTATCGCCGACGTGATCGCCGTGGCCATGGCTGACCAGGATGTAGTCCGCGGTCACGGCCTCGGCGCTTGTGGCAGCGGCCGGGTTGCCGGTGAAAAACGGATCGATCAGCAAACGATAGCCGCCGGTCTCCAGCCCCAGAGCGGCATGACCATACCAGGTTAGCCGATTGGACATAAGCACCTCCTCAGACCAGAAAATATTGCCGATGTGAAGCGCAGGGTGGTTGGTAGTATTGTAGCATCAAACACGGTAAAAATCAGGGGCTTGTTGCCTGTGACAGGCTGGAAAGCTCATCTTGCGTGGTCGGTATCAGGGAGGTGATCCCCGCAGTCTGCCGTCTGGATCACTCGTGGGCAGTCGGCTCTGACAGGCTGGGAGGCCGTGCTACACATCGCATTCCGCCCGGTCTGCCGTCCGCGCTCCGCCATCGCATGACCGGCTTCTCAGGGTGTGTAATACCACTCGAAGATTTTATGGTGCACTCCGAGCAGGATTTTCTTCAGGGGCGGGAACTGGAGCAATCGGTAGGAGAGGGAACGGCGAGGCGGTTTTGGGTTTTTTAATTCGCCGCGTAAATATCCCAGCGAGTTGCTCAGGTTCATCACCAGGGGTTCAGTCACCATCAGGCGCAGAAGGCCCGCCTCGTTCACTCGCTGATCCAGTTGACGCACCTCTCCCATCGGGCGCGACATTTCAAAGGGCAGGAAGCGCTGGAGCACCGATTTATAGGCCACAAATTGCCAGTGAGAAGCGCCTGCCAACGCTTGAAGGCCGCGGTATGTAATCCGCCGGTCACAGGTTTCGGCATATCGCTGGCGATTTTCCTCCTCGGTCTGCCCCAGGCTCAGGTTAAATTCCAGGTATGTCTCCCAGGGGATGAAATGCCCTTCTTCCAGTTGCGCATGTTGACGCGCCCATTCGATGGTCGCCGTGTAGAATTCGGGCGGGGTGCGGAAAGGGCGCGAGGTGACCATGCCAACATGGGGGAAGGTTTCCAAAAGCTCCACAGAACGCGAGAGCCAGCCGGGGTAGAAGAGGATGTCGCTATCCGCGTAGGCGATGATCTCACCAGGAGCGCCGCCGAAGATCACGTTCCAGGCGCCTCCCTTCCCCAGATTTTTGTCAGAAAGGATCAGGTATTGGATGCGCCCTTCGGCATGTTCCTGGAGCAGGTACTGGCGCACCTCGGCGCAGGAAGCGTTATCGAAGACCAGCAGATCGAAGGGGAGATCGGCGCCCTCTCGCAGGCTGTTCAGGCAAACTTTGAGCACCTCCAGGCTCTCGGCATAAAAGCCGCTCAGGAAAGGGATGTAGGTGATCACCGCTGCCGTGATGCGTTGCGGCCTGGCTACCTGTTTGACAAACTTGGCAGGATTTTGCCCTTTGCGCATCGCTCAGCCTCCATCCTGACGCAGCAGGCGGCGCAGACGTTTTGCCCAGCGTCGGGGGCGGGCGATGTTTTCCACCTGCTCCTCGGGGAGGAAGGCGAAAAGTCGCCGTAGCAGCAGCTCCACCCCCCTCCAGAAGCGGCCCCAGGACGGGGCAGGCGGGCGCAGTCTTCCCCTCACCAGGCAGAGGTTTGCATCCAGGATCGTGTAACGAATGTTGGCTACGCCCCCTGCCAGGCGAATATTTTCCTCCGTCTCCGGCAGATTGTAGTGCGGCTGTCCACCGGGCAGATGGCGATAATCGTGATTCTGGTGCACGATCATCACCGAAGGGGTCAGGTCAATCACATCCCATTTCTCCTGACGTGCCTTGTAGATCATCCAGTTATCCCAACCGGCGCGACCGATGATGAACGGGGGCATCTCCAGATAGCATTCTCGCGGGAAGACGAAAAAGTCGCTGCCGGCCGGTTTATGGAGTTTCCCTTTTGCCCGCACTTCCGCACGCAGTCGCTCCTCCCAGCCAGGGGCGAATTCCAGGGGCGTCGTGATGTCCATATCCCAGCGGCGGCTGAGCAGCAGGAAGCGTTTGCGCAGGGCGGCGGCCTGACGCACGGCATGTAAAAAGTCAGACATCAGCAGAATATCGGCGTTGATCACGCCCAGGAGGGGACTCTGGCTATGGGCGCGCACCTGCGCCATCATCGAGGAGAGGCGCGGCGCACCGGAAGGGCCGCGCTCCACCTGGGGCAGGTGTCGAATTCCCAGCTCGCGGGCTGCTTCGGCCAGGCCTTCCTCCTCTCCTAACACGATCACCTCCACCTCCGGCAGGAGTGTCCAGGAGCGGAGGGCGTTCCGCTGAATGGTGGCGATATGGGCATCTGTAAACGGTTTGGGGGCGGTGAAGAGCGTCAACAGGGTCATGGCGAGGAATTCTTTGGAGAAGTCTTTCCTTTGCTTCGGGCATCCACATCGTAAAGCGTCTTATGGCTCACATGGGCATTGATTGCCATCCACTGCGGATAGCGATGGACGAGGGAGAGCACTTCTTCCCAGGAGAAATCATCACGACCGGGGAAGGCGGCAAAAATGCGACGCACAAATTCCAGGTCCTCTGTCGTGTCCACCGTCCAGCGATAGTGTCCATAATCTGCCGGCGCGTGGAGCAGGGCCACCCGGAAGCCGCGCGGGGAAAGACCACTTTCCAGGCGCGGCGAACGCGCTTCCAGGATGCTCCCTTCGTAGAGGTAGGGCATCACATGTTCCCGCTGGTGCGGTTGATCGGCTTCCTTCCAGGCGCGCTCGAGCGCCGCGAAAGTACAGGCCTCCACGTCCAGGCCAATGGGATAGGTGCGATGCCAGGGAGGCGGTAGCCGATTGCAGACGAAATCATATTCGCTGCGCTGCAATTCGGCGACGACCTCATCAATCAGTTGCGGGTCAATCAGGGGACAATCAGCGGTGATGCGTACCACGATCTGCGCCGCGCTCTGGCGGGCAGCCTGATAGTAGCGGTCGAGCACATCGTACAGGCTGCCGCGCACGAAGGGGATGTTGCGCTGGCGGCAGAAGGCGACCGCGACATCGTCCTCCGGGGTGTCGCTGGTGGCGAACAGCACCTGGTGAACCCGTCGGGCGCGACGCACGCGCACATACACGTGCTCCAGCATCGGACGCCCGGCGATCTCCGCCAGAATCTTCCCCGGCAAACGGGAGGAAGACATTCGTCCTTGAATGATGGCAACCACCCGTTCAGTCAAGCGGCGCCTCCGATGGGATGGGCAAGGCCTCGATCAGGCCTTTGGCGCGGAATTTTTCCACGTATTCGCGCACCATCCAGTAATCCAACCCGACCGCTTGAGCGATCTGGAACACGCTGTGCTTCCCCTCGAACTGGAACATGATCTTTTCCAGAGCGCGGTTCAAGGCCCAGTTTTCGCGCCAGTCCACCCACAGGCCATGACCGCTCAGGAAGACCGGGCCGCGGAATTTGCGCTGCGGGAGGTAGTCGCTGGCATAGATGCGCACAATCTTCTCGGCCACATCGGCCGCCTGTTGAAGCATCTCCTCATGGATGATGTCAGGATTGTCGTCGTCGGTGTGGTACTCATCATAGGGCCAGCGGTTGAGAGAAAGGCAGGGCACATTCACCCCAGGGCCATTGACGACGCGTTCATCATTGGCGGGCGCCGCCGCAAAGGGGCGCTCCTCATGATCGCCAAGCGTGGAGAACACATGGCGGGCGACCTCATCCAGCAGGTGCGTATGCTGGCGGGTATGATGCCAGGCGAGACGGTTACGGTTGCCCGTCATTTCGAGGAACAGACCACCCTTTAGCTTCGGGATCAGGTCTTCGTGGTGAGCCAGGTAGGCGATGCTGCCGATGGTTTCCGCGCCAAACCAGAAACGCACGCTCATCGAGCCGGGGGGAAGCGGATTTTCGCTCAGGCGATGCGCCAGCTCGACCGCGGTCACCACACCGGAAGCGTCATCGTTTGCCTGGCGCGGGTGGCAGGTATGGGCCAGGATCAGGAATTCGCCCGCCTGCGGCGCCGGACCTCCCTGCGGATGCACGATGGCAGTCGCCACGGCCATGCCCTGCGCCGGGTCGGTGATGAATTCGGAGCGGATGACTGCGCGATAGCGTTGATGGCGCGGCAGTTGATCGAAGAGCGCCTTGCTCAGGCAAAATCCCCAGTCTCGCTCGTAGAACTTAAACACCCAGGGCACGGCGTTCGGTCGCTTCTCGCTGTAATACAGGTGCGGTTGAAGCTCCTCCCAGGTGAGCACCCGATCCACCGGCAGAGAATACGAGACGATGTGAAGGGGATTTTCCTTGAAATCCAGAATGCGGCGACCCTCCTCGGTCTCCAGGTAGGCTTCATGCACCACATAGCGCTCCGGAACGCGCCAGGTCCAGACCGGCGTGCCGGGGGCGTAGGTTTCGATGGTAAAGTGGCTGCCGGGGGGCATGGCTTCGCCCAGGATGCGCAGCGTCTCATCCATCCCATCGCTCGCCAGCGTGCGATGGAGGGGAAAGAATCGTTCCAGAAGGGACTTGAGAGAGGCATAAGGACGCATGGCAGAGATTATACAGCATTTGGGTATAATCAAGGCATGGCGAAAGGTATCCTGGAGCGTTACGGTCATTTGCTGGAGCTGCCTGCCCATACGCGTCCGCTCACGTTGCTGGAAGGGGATACGCCGCTGATCCCGGCGCCGCGCCTGGCAGAGACGCTGGGGGGCGGTTTTACGTTGTGGATCAAGTATGAGGGATTGAATCCGACGGGCTCTTTCAAGGATCGGGGAATGGCGGCAGCGATTGGGGAGGCGTGGGGACGCGGGGCGCGGGTCGCAATCTGCGCCTCGACGGGCAACACCGCTGCCTCCGCCGCGGCCTATGCGGCCCGTGCAGGGATGAAGGCGGTCGTGCTGATCCCGCAGGGAAAGGTGGCTGCCGGCAAGCTGGCCGGCGCTCTGGCCTACGGGGCGCAGGTCGTCCAGGTCCTCGGCTCTTTTGACGATGCGCTGCGCCTGGTGGTGGAGATCACGCAGCGCCGACCGCTGGCGCTGGTCAACTCGATCAACCCTTACCGCCTGGAAGGACAAAAAACGGCGGCGTTCGAGATTTGCGATGCCCTGGGAGAGGCCCCCGACTGGCTCTGCCTGCCGGTGGGGAATGCCGGCAACATTACTGCTTACTGGATGGGCTTCAAGCAGTATGATTCGCTCAAGGGGAGCGGTCGGCCGCGGCTGCTGGGAGTCCAGGCGGCCGGGGCGGCGCCGCTGGTGGTGGGTCACCCGATTGAGCACCCGGAGACGGTGGCCACCGCCATCCGCATCGGTCGGCCGGCGCGCGGCGAGCAGGCGCTCCAGGCGGCTGCCGAGTCGGGGGGGCGGATCATCGCTGTCAGTGACGAGGAAATTCTGGCAATGCAGCGCCTGCTGGCACAGCAAGAGGGGATCTGGGTGGAGCCGGCTTCGGCTGCCGGGCTGGCCGGCCTGGCTGCGGAAATTCGCGCCGGGCGATTGGACGTGCGCGGCCAGCGCGTGGTGGCCGTCTGTACAGGACATGGGTTGAAAGACCCCCAAATCGTCACCCAGCAAATGCCCGCTCCCTTGCAAATCCCGCCTCATTTAGAGGCATTGGAGGAAATTCTGGCAGCGTAGCATGGGAAGATGAGCACGTGGTACTATTTATGGCAGGTGGCTCGATACAGCATCGTTGTCATTGCGAGGGCATTCTTTGCCCGAAGCAATCTCCTGGTCACCGGGAGACTGCTTGCCTCGGCCAGCGAGGGGATGGCTTCGGCGGCTATCGCCGCCTCGCAATGACAGGGATAGAGAGTCTGGCACTGTCGAGGTGGTTACCAGCCGGCGAGTTTTACAACAGAAACGGAGGTGTTTATGGGTCTGCCAGTTCCTGATTTCTATCGTCCAGAACGAGTAGGCGAAGTCTGGCGCGTGCCTTACGAAGAAAGAGCGCAGCAGGCGCGGGAATGGGCCAGGCGTTTTCGTTTGAAACCTGCTGCCCAGGATGAAACCAGAGTCTGGCTGCTGCTGATTGACGTGCAGAATACGTTCTGTATCCCCGATTTTGAGCTTTTCGTTGGCGGCCGCAGTGGCAGAGGGGCGGTGGAGGATAATCAACGCCTGTGCGAGTTCATCTACCGGAACCTGGACTGCATCACCCAGGTCAGCGTGACCATGGATACCCATCAGGCGATGCAGATCTTCCATGCGCTCTTCTGGGTCGGGGAACACGGAGAACATCCCGCCCCCTACACGCAGATCACCCAGGAGGAGGTTGCGAAAGGACGGTGGCGATTCAATACCGCGCTGGCGACGCGCCTGGGCATTGCTCCAGAGTATGGTCAGGAACTTGTCCTGCACTACACCCGTGAGCTGGCAGCGCGGGGCAAATACACCCATACTATCTGGCCATATCACGCCATGCTGGGCGGCATCGGTCATGCGCTGGTGGCGGCGGTCGAGGAAGCGATCTTCTTCCACACCCTTGCGCGCCTCTCCCAGCCCTACATTGAAATCAAAGGCAATCAACCCTTTACCGAGAATTACTCCGCGATCGGCCCGGAAGTCGAATCTGGCCCGCGCGGTGAAACCCTGGGGCCGCGCAACCCCAGATTCATGCAATTGCTGCAGGAAATGGATATGCTGATCGTGGCCGGGCAGGCCAAAAGTCATTGTGTGGCCTGGACCGTCGAAGATTTGTTGCAAGAAATTCGGCGCACCGACCCCGCACTGGCGCGGAAAGTTTATCTCCTGGAAGATTGCGCTTCGCCGGTCGTGGTGCCGGGCATGGATTACACCGATGAAGCCGAAGCGGCCTATGCCCGTTTCGCGGCCGCCGGTATGCATCGTGTCCGCTCCACCGAAGATGAGACCTGGCTGCGCAGTCTGCTGAAGAAGGAGAACCGATGAGCCTGTTTGATGGAAAGCGACTGGATAACCGTACCTTCAAGCTCGACATCGAGCGTATGCGGCGCGGCTGGTACAGTGATAAGTACTTCATCAACATCGCCAACATGCTTACCCAACTGGCCGCCGAGGGATATACCTACCAGGGGAAACATCCACACCTGCCGCTCGGCTACTCTCACAAGGGGATCGCCGTCGGGGATATGGAGGTGGAAATGCAGATTTTCACCCGTCGCCCCGGCGTGACCGTCGTGGTAGGCGTGGACAAAGCCCTGACCATGCTGCGCCACTGCGCCGGTTATTGGGAGGGAGAGCGCTTCGTGGAAACCTGGGATCAGCTCGAAGTCTGGGCTGTGCACGATGGTTCGCTCGTCCGCTATGAGGGCGATCCCCTCCAGGTGCAGCCGGTGATGCGCATTCGTGGACGCTACCGCGACTTTGCCATCCTCGAGACGCCGATTCTGGGTATCCTGACGCGCAGCAGCCGCGTCGCTACCAATGTCTATGAGACCCTGATCGCGGCCAGGGGGAAACCGGTGCTGTTCTTCCCGGCCCGCTTCGACCTTCACGAGGTCCAGGCCGCCGATGGTTATGCCTACAACATTGCCGTTCAACGTTACAACATGGACTACGCCTCCACCCTGGGACCTTTTGTCTCCACGGATGCGCAGGGAGACTGGTGGGGCGGCTCCGGCGGCGGGACGGTCGCACATGCTGCCATCGCTTGCTTCCTGGGAGATACCGCAGAGGCGATGCTGGCGTTTGCTCGCCTCATGCCACCCCATGTACCGCGGATTGCGCTGGTAGATTTCAATAACGACTGCGTCCAGGACTCCCTGCAGGTTTGCCGCGCCATGTTCCAGAAATACATGGAGGCTTTAGAGAGCGGAGACGAA
Organism: Chloroflexota bacterium; assembly: GCA_017743695.1. Lineage (GTDB taxonomy): Bacteria > Chloroflexota > Anaerolineae > Anaerolineales > Villigracilaceae > 630D-37. Next base: position 2,287 of record JAGHYK010000008.1, on the reverse strand, counting down.
GAAGGCGCCATCCGTTACCGCCTGTATGGAGTGCGTCTGGATACCAGCGGCAGCGTGCGGGATGTTTCGGTTGCGCCCCTCGGCGATCCGGAGCTGGATATGGGCGTGAATCCCCGTCTGGTATTCAACGTGCGCAAGGCGCTGGATACGGATTGGGAGAACTGGCCTGTACCGGCCTCCTGGAAGGACAAGGCACGCGAATATTGTCGGCGCGTCAAGATCGTCGTTTCGGGAGGCTTCACCCCGGAGAAAATTCGACGCTTCGAGCACTTAGGGGTGCCGGTGGATGTGTATGCGGTGGGATCCTGGTTGTTCAACAACAACGGCCATACGGTGACCGATTACACGGCGGATGTGGTGCGGATCAAAGTACATGGTCAGTGGGTAGATATGGCAAAAGTAGGCCGACGGGCCTGTGAAAATCCCGATCTTCAACGTGTCTGGTAGGAGGCAAAATGCACCGTCGCTTATGGTATCTCCTGGGGATATATGCACTGCTGATCGTCTACGTTGAAACCTTCTTTGTGCGTGGCCTGCGTCCTCCGCTCTGGATCACGCCCCTGACAACGCTGGTCGGATTCGTGCTTACTCTGCTCCATGCCATGCAACGCCTGGGGCGACGCCCGGCGCTGACTTTGCTGGCGACGACGGCGTTCGTCAGTTTCCTGTTTGAAGCCCTGGGGGTGGCCACAGGATGGGTGTACGGCCCGTATCACTATACGGATCGCCTGGGGCCGCGCCTGTTCGGCGTTCCTTTCCTGATCCCACTGGCCTGGTTTTTAATGGCCTATCCCTCGTATCTCTTTGCCGAAATGCTCTCTCCTGTTACCTCCCCTGCCAGGCGCTCCCTGTGGGTGGCCACCCTGAGCGGCCTGATCATGACCTCCTGGGACCTGGTGATGGACCCGCAAATGGTACGTGGGGGGCATTGGGTTTGGGAGGTCGAGGGGCCTTATTTTGGCATCCCTCTGCGAAACTTTTGGGGCTGGTGGCTGACGATCTTTGTCTCCATCTGGCTCTTCCGCTGGCTCAGCAGGGCAGAGAATCGCTGGGAGATAGAGCCTGCGATGGATCGCATTCCCTGGCTGGTATATTTCCTGACCGCTGGAGCCAGCATTTTCAGCTCGTTCTTCATCGGTCTGGAAGGCTCGGCAATGGTGGGCATCTTCGTGATCCTTCCCTGGCTGCTGCTCACTGCGCCGCACCTGTTCTCTCATGCGGGATAAGGATGCGCCTGCTTCTCATCCTGGTTTTGGGAAGCCTGATACTATCCGGATGCGCACGTCCTTCCCAGGAGGTGACGATGAACCTCACTTTTTCCAGTCCTGCTTTTGGATATGGGCAATCCATTCCGGCTGTCTATAGCTGCAAGGGAAAGGATATTTCGCCACCGCTTCAATGGAGCGATCTGCCGCAAGGGACGAAAGCGTTGGCGTTGATCATGGAGGATCCGGATGCGCCGATGGGGACATGGGTACACTGGGTGATCTACAACATTCCCCCTACCCGCAGCGGCCTGGAGGAGGCCATTCCACCCCAGGAACGATTCCCAGACGGCATGCTGCAGGGGAAAAATTCGTGGAGGCGCATCGGATATGGAGGTCCCTGTCCTCCTTCGGGCACACATCGCTACTTTTTCCGCCTGTACGCGCTGGATCGTTCCCTTCCGTTAGCACCTGGCGCAACCAGAGAAGAACTGTTAAAAGCCATGCAGGGGCATATCCTGGGCCAGGGGGAATGGATGGGAACTTTCGCAGCCCGCTAACAATCCTTGCGGCCCTGTCGTACCCTCCAAGAGGGTGAGCGGTATCCCCTGCGTGGAACTGGAGGATGGCGCCTGCAAGAAGGCCAGGGGAAATGATGGCACGATAGAAGCTCAAAGAGCCCTTTTTCTGCGATGCTCGGGGAGAGCAGCGCAAAAACAAGAAAACAGCCTCCGCATGGAGGCTGTTTGTCGGGGCGCGCGGATTTGAACCGCGGACCTCACGGACCCGAACCGTGCGCTCTAGCCGGGCTGAGCCACGCCCCGTAAGGTGTTCGCATTATACCCCCTCCTCGCTTTTTTGGCAAGGAAACCCCCATTCTATCTGCGATGCATCCCTGAACGGAAGAGCCCTTTCCGAACCAGACTGTAGAGATACAGGAAGGGATACACGGAAATCAAAATCAAATCCAAGACCATCAAAATCAACCCTATCTTCATCGTACCCTCCTCACGGCTCCCATGCTCAGAACGTTTTTCCCATCCTGTTCGTGGCCTGGGAGAACATGCTCGACTTTTTCAGGC
>JAGHYK010000115.1 GCA_017743695.1 Chloroflexota bacterium | reverse complement strand
CTTCGCGAAGAAGGCTTTGCAGGGTTTCCTCTTGCTCCGGGCGGTAAACGAGCAAGTCGCGCCGGGGGTGGCAGCAAAGCTCCCCAAAGCGGGCAGCGGCTTCGGGGTCGGGGAGGAAGGCGCAGACGGAGACTCTGCGCCGATCCGCGGCGTGGGCAAGGGCTTAACCGGCACTATCAGGCCGCGCGCGTAGGTCATCATCCGCTCATATTTCCATATCAACGCATCCAGATGGCTGCTCAGGAAAAGAGCCAGGGAAAACAGGAAAAAGATCAGCGCGCCCCAGAGCAAGCGCGGCGAGGGCCTGGCGATCATCTGCGCCTCCTGGGAATCCGAAGGAATAGCAGAAGGCCGCCTGTCACCGCGTAGACCAGGGGACGCAGGATTTGTCCCTGTAGCGTGAGCAGGTTGCCTTTCTGAGAAAGCGCCACATGCACCACGACAAGGAGAAGCACCAGGTAAACCAGGCGATGCAGGCGCTTCCAGTTCCGCCCAAGGCGTTGTTTCCAGGTGTCAAAGGAGGTGGCGCCGAGGGGGACCAGAAGCAGGAAGGCGCTGATGCCGAAGATCAGATAGGGTTTTTCCAGCACCGTTTGTTGGAAAGTGCTCCAGGCCAGGCCGTAGTCCAGATGGATGAAGATCAGGGCGTGCAGAGTGGCATAGAGCAGGGCGTATAATCCCAATCGCCGCCGCTGACGCAGCGCTTCCTGCCAGCCAAAGAGGCGATGCAAAGGGGTGCAGGCCAGCGAGAGCAGCAGAAAGATCACTGCGCCGCGTCCGGTACGCAGTTCCAGGGCCTGGATCGGGTTCGGGCCGAGATGCCCGCTCAGCGCCTGGAAGAGCAGGAGGAGCAGCCCGCCCCAGGCGTAGGCATGGATGGGCCAGGAAAGGGGAATGCGAGCAGGCATCAGTAGTATTGACGCAAGTCCATGCCGCGATAGAGCGCGGCCACCTCTTCCGCATAGCCGTTGAAGAGCAAGGTGGGGCGCCGCCCCAGTTCTCCTAACCTGCGCTCCGTCGCCTGTGACCAGCGCGGATGAGGCACCTCCGGGTTGACATTGGCATAAAAGCCGTATTCATGGGGGGCAATGGTGGACCAGAAGGTGGCCGGCTGTTCTTCTACCAGTTCGATTTTGACAATCGCTTTGGCCGATTTGAAGCCGTATTTCCAGGGGACGACGAGGCGAATGGGTGCGCCATCCTGGGGCGGGAGCGGCAGCCCATACAGGCCCGTGGCGAGAATGGTCAGGGGATGCATGGCCTCGTCCAGGCGCAGGCCTTCGGAATAGGGCCAGGGGTAGAACGGGGAGCGCTGCCCCGGCATTTCCTGTGGCCGATAGACAGAGAGGAAGCGCACATACCGCGCCGACCCCAGCGGCTCCACCTCTTTGAGCAGGGCGGCCAGGGGAAAGCCGTTCCAGGGGATGACCATGCTCCAGCCTTCCACGCAGCGCAGGCGATAAATGCGCTCTTCCGATGGGAAGCGCCGCAGTAGCTCTTCGATGGTGAACGTCCTGGGATAGCGGCATAATCCGCCGACCTCGATGCTCCATGGATGCACCTGGAAGTTCTGCGCCAGGCGCGCGACGGCTTCCTTTTGCTCACTGAATTCGTAGTAGTTGTTGTAGTTCGTGATCACTTCGTAAGGTGTGGCCGGATCGCCGCGCTCGTCGGTTTTCCCTGGGGAGGTAACGGGTGTGGCGGTTGAGGAGGGAGAGGGCGCACAGGCTGCCAGCCCCAGGCCGGCGGCCAGGACGGTCGCCAGCTTGAGCACATCACGACGGGAAAAGTAAACGTGGGCGGGGGTGATCTCCGAGGAAGGGATATGAGGGGGATGATAGACTTTCATACTTCACCTGTAAATAAAATAGCCGAGCACTGCGCCACCCAGAATGAGGAAAACCGGATGGATGTTTGTAAAGGTGAGCAGACCAAAGGCGAGCACGATCAGCAGGAGTTTATCCCATCCGTGGCTGAGGGCGGCGGGCCAACCCGTCTGGCGCGCGCCGAAGACGCTGAGCGCCATATCATAGGCCGTCCATAGCAGGAAACCCACCACCATCGGGCGCACAACGCGCAGCATGGCCTGGACGGCGGGGCTATCCTTGATGCCGAAGAAGTAGATGACCATGATCAGCATGAGCGCGGTGGTGGGGAGCACTGTGCCGCTGACAGCGGCAATGGCGCCCGGCAGGCCGGCCAGCTTGTAACCGATAAACGCTGAAACCTGGGGAGCGATGGGGCCAGGGAGGGCGTTGCCCACGGCGACTGCATCGGCAAATTCTTCCGCCGTCAGCCAGGGGACAGGTTGCGTGCTACCTGGCGGCGTCCACAAGGCCGAGGTGGTTTCTCGCTGCATGAGCGCCAGCGAGGCGGGGCCGCCGCCCCATGAAAGCAACGCCACCCGACTGAAGACGATGAAAATTTCCCAGAGTAGCTTCGGGTCCATAAGAGCCTCACAGGTCGAGGAAGGGGCGGGCGATCTCGACGACGCGTCGGAGGAGGGCGGCGTCCATTCCGAAGCGGGCGCCGGCGGTGGCATAGAGCTGTGGCAGGGTGGCGGTGCCTCCGAGCGCCAGCGCCTGCCGATAGCGCCGCAGGGCCGTGGCCTGATCCTTGAGTGCTTCTCCCCAGACCTGGAACGCGCCTGACTGCGCCAGGCCATATTCCACGTAGTAGAAAGGTAGCTGATGAATGTGGAGCTTGCGATGCCAGCCGGTCATCAGCGCATCTTCAAACCCGCTCCAGTCAATGGCCGGGATGAAACGCTGCCATAATTCGGCCCATCTGGCATCACAGGCGGAGGGATCGGCGCCGGCGGAGGGATTCTCATAGACCCAATGCTGGAAGGCATCCACGACTGCCATAAACGGCCAGAAGAGAATGGAGCGTTCAAGATGTTCCCGGAAGGCACGTCGCGCCTGCTCAGGGGGATAAAATTCGGTCAGGTAGGGGGAGGCCAGCAATTCCATGCCCATCGAGGCCACTTCGCTGAACTCCATCGGCGATCCCCACTGATGATAATAGGGGAGATTCTGACGCTCGAAATCGTGGAAGGCATGGCCGCTTTCGTGGAGCAGGGTTTGAACATCATCATGGATGCCCACCGCGTTCATGAAGATAAACGGGCGACGGCTGAGAGGCAGGTGCATACAATAGCCGCCCGGCGCTTTGTTCTTGCGATTGTCCAGATCGAGCAGGGATTCCTGGCGCAGGATACGGAAATATTCGCCAAGCTGGGGATCGAGCTTGTCAAAGATCGCCTGAGTCCTGGCTTTGAATTCTTCTATATCCTGGAAGGGACGCAGCGGCGGCAGGCGCCCATCTTCAACCGGGCGGCCATACCAGCCATCCGTCAGGTCCCAGGGGCGCAGACGATCCAGCCCCAGTTGACGGCGATGGCGCTCATAGATCGCAGTGGCCAGGGGCACGATGACTTCTTCGATGGCCTGGTGGAAGGTTTTGCAATCCTGGGGCGTGTAGTCGAAGCGGAGTTTTCCCTGCCATTGATAGGCGCGATAATCGGGCTTGTCGGCATTGGCGGCGATCTTCAGACGCAAATCCATGAAACGCGTCCAGAGGTCGTTGATCGCGGCGCGGTCGGCCAGTTGGCGCTCTGTCATGCGTCGCCAGGCCTGTTCGCGGCGAGCGCGATCTGGCTCTTGCAGGACTGTCTTCAGGCGATTCAGCGTGACTTCCTGCCCTTCCCATTCCACCGTTTGAGCACCGATGATCTTGTCATATTCCAGGGAGAGTTTTTGCTCTTCGGCCAGCAGCGGCAGATTGGCCTCACGGAAGAGTTCCACATGGGCACGCATCGCCCGCAGCGGCAATTCCATTCCCTGGGGTTGCAGGCCGCTGGCCAGAATTTTTTCCTTCAACCGCTGTTCTGCCTCCTTGAGAGCCGGAAATGTCTGCTCCAGGTAGCGGTGGAGACGCGCTTCGGCTTCGGAATCGGCGGTGTTGACCGTCGTGGCAATGGTGAGGCGGGCCTCCATTTCATCCACCGTCTGCGCCAGTTGCGACCAGTCTCGTAACCAGGCTTCAACGTTCCCGGCATGGAGGGGGCGGTTTTGTAGCTCCCTGAAGTGGGGTTCAAGATCGCTCCAGGTGAGATGGATGGTTTCAGAGGGAGAGACGTGAATCATGGGGAACTCCTGTGGATTGGAATCAGGCATGAGTGCGTTTTGCCATCCCGATGGCTATTCCGGTTGTAAGGGGAACGGCGGCGATCAGCGCCAGCGATCCGACCAGCGTGCGCACGATCTCTTCGGCGACAAAGGAATAGTTCAGCAGGCGCAAATAGTTTCCACCCCCGGAGGAAAATAGCAGGAGCATGGGCAGGGAGGCGCCGGCATAGGCCAGGATCAGGGTGTTTACGGTGGCTGCAACGTGATCCTGACCGACGCGCATCGCTCGCCGGTAGAGTTCTCTGGCGGAAAGCGCAGGATTTGCCGCGTAGATTTCAAACACTGCGGCTGCCTGGGTTGTCACCAGGTCGTCCAGGACGCCGAGGGCGCCGATCAACATCCCCCCAAGCAGCAGGCCGCGCAGTTGAATGCGGCCAGGCATGAGTTGCAGCAAGAAGAGGGCGTTTTCATCGCCCTGCCCGCTGAGGCGCGCGAACGTGAGGAAGAGATCGGAAAGCACGCCGGCCAGCAACAAGACGCCGATCATGCTCAGCACCGAGGCGTGGGTTTTGGGATTCCAGCCGTATGTCAGATAGAGCGTTGATCCCAGGAGAAGCGCCGAACCGCTGATGCTCACCCAAAGCGGATCGGCGCCGCCCAGGATGGCAGGAATGATGTAACGGATGATCACCAGCAAACTGAAGAGCATACTGAGCAGGGATCGCAGGCCCTTCCAGGCGCTCAACAGGAGGATCGCCAGGACGAAGACGACCCATAGCCAGAAAAGGGCAGGCGTGCGCACGTGTTCGACGAAATGGGCCTGTACGAGGTTATCTGCCGTTTTGGTGATCGCCACCAGAATTCGATCCCCTGGACGCAGGGGCGTCTGATCGGCGCGTATCTGCTGGCGCCCATACTCAAGCTCCATGGGCACCTGCGCGTAAGGCCCTTCCAGCAGACGCACGCGTACGCGCTGATAAGGCTGGGTGACTTCGCCGAGGGTGACTTCCCCCTCCTCCAGCACCTGCTCGACGCGCGCCGTATAAATCTGGCTCTCTGTCGAAGAATACACCATGGATGGAGAGAAGGGGAAGAGGAGAAGGAGCAGGCTGATCAGAAAGACCAGCAAGGGGGGAAGGTATCGGGTAGGGGACATCAGGCAGATTATAAGCGGTTTTTGGGCTGTCTGCGGGTGTTGCGTGGGCAGGCCTGCCTTTGGGGAACAGGGGGTCTTGCGAACAGGATGCGAGAAAATCAGGTAAAATAATCTGCCAGCTACACAAGTTCAGCAAAATTTCCTGCCCAGGAGAGGAGAAATGTATCGCTTGGCCTTCATCGGTTTCGGCAATGTGGGGCGCGCGCTGGCGCTGCTGCTGATGCGCAAAGAGCAGGAGTTGAGGGATCGCTACGGGATTCGTTTCCTGGCGACCGGCATCTATACCGCGCGTCACGGTTGGGCCATCAACCCGCAGGGGATTGATCTGGCTCAGGCAGTTGAATGTGTGCAGAACGGAGATCGTCTGGATGCTTTGTGCGATCCAGCCTATCGGGAAAAGGTCGTAAACTCCTTTGACTTCATTCGGGCCTGCCCGGCAGATGTATTGTTCGAGAACACTCCCGTCAACCATGTGAACGGCGAGCCGGCTGTGACGCATGTGCGGCTGGCACTCCAGCACCATATGCACGCTCTTACCGCGAACAAAGGGGCTGTGGTATACGGATACCAGGAGTTAAAGCGCCTGGCCGAGCAGCAGGGGCGTTCGTTCTTCTTTGAATCTACGGTGATGGATGGGGCGCCGATCTTTTCGCTCTTCCGGGAAGCCCTGCCCGCTGCGAATCTGCGCGCCTTTCGTGGGATTTTGAACTCAACCACCAACCTGATCCTGACGCGGATGGAAGAACAGGGGGAAACGTTTGAGCAGGCCGTGCGCTACGCGCAGCAGATTGGTATCGCCGAGACGGACCCCTCCGCCGATGTGGATGGTTGGGACGCCGCGATCAAGGTGGCTGCGCTGGTCACTGTGTTGATGGGGTATCCTCTCCGACCGCAGGAGGTGGAGCGGGAGGGCATTCGCGGCATTACCCCAGACAAGATCGCTGAAGCTCAGGCCGAAGGGAAGCGGTGGAAGCTCCTCTGTCAGGCGGAGCGGAACGGAAGCGGAGTAATCGCCAGGGTGATGCCGCAAAAAGTCGGTCCGGAGACCCCCTTCTATACCGTGCGCGGCACCACCTCCATCGTAGAATTCCAGACCGATGTTCTGGGTGACCTCTCGATCATCGAAACCGATCCCGGCCCCCAGACTACGGCCTATGGTCTGCTTAGCGATTTTGTGAACGCCGTCACCCGCGCTTAAGGGCGCACAACGATCGTGAGGGAAAGTTCGCAAAAGATGTCATGACCCACTCGCAGGCCCCACACGGTGGTATAAGTGCCTTGCGTTCCGGGCGCCACCATGTCCACGCCTAACTGGATGCTCTTCCCCGGCGCGACATCTTTTGGCAAATCGTAACCGGCGATTTTATGCAGCCTGTCCCCGCGCACGTAGATAAAATCCACGCTGCCGTGGTCCCAGGTTTTTGCTCCGCTATTTCGCACGGTCCAGAAGGCGTCGAAGTCCTTTCTGGGGGGCATGACGGTGCCGTCTGGAGGCGTCTGATCCAGAAGAACGCAGGCGAAGTCGGTGGTTCCTCCCCCACCTCCTCCGCCGCCTCCACCTGGTGAAGGCAGGATGAAGGGGGTAAAGGTGGGGAAAATGATGAGGGGAGTCGGGGTCGGTGTGATGGTGGGGGTTAGCGTTGCGGTCGGCGTGGGGCTGGGCAGCGGGGTGGGAGAAGGCCGGAAGGCGGCGGTTTGCGTCGCTGCCGCCCCGGCCGTGGCCGCGATGATCGTCTGGATGGTATCTACCTGAACAGGTGGAGGTGTCGGCGCTGAGAATGGAAGGCAACCATTTGTGCCCCAAAGACCCACGAGGATCAAAAGGAGCAACGGGATATTGAGTCTCATCCTGCACCTCCATCAGGAATCACACGATGCCTTTTTAAGGCCGTACAACGATACGCACGTAGGGATAACAGAAGCCTCCCTGGAGTTTGAACACCATGACGTAGGTGCCCTCTTTATTCGGGGATTTGGCATCGAAGATGAAAGGCCCAACCGTTCCACCCGGCGGCACATTGTTTTGAAGCTCATAAATGGTGTTGCTGGTCAGCATGTTTGTGCCGTGGCTGAAGAGCAAATCGGTTCCTGCATCCCAGCGTTTGGTGCCAGTATTTTTCAGCCAGAATTTGACATCGAAGTCTTTGTTCGGCTTGAAAACCGTGTTATCGGCGGGGGTTTTGTTCAACACAGCACAGCTATAGGGGGAAGGGGTGACATAGCCACCGCCAGAAGGCGCGCGCGTAAACGTCGGCAGGATGACCGGTGTCAGGGTGGGCAGGACCAGCGGTTGGGTGGGAAGAGGGGTTGCGGTTGGAGGCAGGGGTGTAGCAGTTGGTTGAGCGGTCAGGGTCTGGGCAACAGCCGTGTAAATGGCATCCTGTACGGCCTGCTGGGTTTGCTGGGCCTGCATGGTTTGCGCTACCAGTGTCTCAACCTGACCCTGGACTGCCTGGGGCGCAGCGGGGGATGCAACGGCAGCTGGACCGCAGGCGGCGATCAGAGCCGCAAGAAGAAAGGTGATCAGAACCAAACGTAGCATACGTCTCTCCTGAAAAGATTTGTGAGCAGGAAAATTCTAAAGTCTTCTCCACGGCCTTTTGCAGTCTGGACTCCTGGGCGAAGCCTTGAGGGAGAAGCCTTCCAGGCAGAAAAGCGCGTTGACCGATCTTCCCGCCCGCGAAGGCGAATGCTTCCTGCTCTTGTCAATCCATGCGAATTGTACACCGGCTGATTGAAATGTGCAATTGCCTTTGAAACGACAAGAGCGACGGAAATGTTCCTGCAATGAGAGCTCCCTGGGCAGTCTGGTCGTCCCGAAGAGGTGAGCCGTGGGTATAATTGG
>JAGHYK010000114.1 GCA_017743695.1 Chloroflexota bacterium | reverse complement strand
CCTGTAGTAGGGGTAATTGGGCGATTCGCTACGAATTTCCTGAACGAAGGATACATACCCCCTGGGCTCGCTATCAGGCAGAGAACGTGCTAAAATATCAGCATGACAAAAGTCTATCTCGATGTGTGCGCTATTCAACGTCCGCTTGACACGCCTAATCAGGTTCGTGTCGCATTAGAAGCGGAAGCCGTTCTTGGCATTCTCTCTCTGTGCGATGCTGGGCAGATTGATCTGATTTCATCAGAAGCATTGGTCTATGAGACCGAGCAAAATCCTTTATCCATTCGTCGGGAGCACGGTTATTCTGTGCTTCTGAAAGCCAAAGTGACTATAAACGTGACCGCAAGTGTAAAAGAAAGAGCCTCCCAGTTCTTGCAACACGGCATCAAACCCCTCGACGCATTACATCTGGCTTTAGCGGAAGCCAGTATGGCTGATTACTTCTGCACCTGTGATGACCAGTTGGCTCGCAAAGCGAGGCACATTCGAGATTTACAAGTGAAGGTTGTTTCACCGCTTGATTTGATACAGGAGATTGAGAAATGATTACCGAAGTGAAGCCATTGGCAGAGATCAACCAGCAAGCAATTCACCTGCTCTATCAGGAGTTAGGTGTCATCAATACAGTTCGTTTTCTAAAGCAGTTTACGATTGGTTTTGGTGATTACACCAAAGAGCGGGAAGTTTTGTTTGGCAGCAAGACGTTAGACCAGATCGTGAACGAGATCGAGCAGATGCGAAAACCAGCATAAAGCGCCCGCCTGACATGCGCTTTCAGCGACTGCTCCATTCGCTTCCCTCGCTCCGCGTGCGGCTGAAGCGTGTCCGTTGGGTGTTGTTCTGGGAAGAATGCACAAGCAGTCCAAAAGTGTGTTCGCGTCGTCCTCTGTAACTTTTTCTGCTACCCCTTGATGAAAAGAAGAGACAGGCCACGTGCCTGTCTCTCTGGTCTTTGCGGTAGAAGATTTTCTACCGTCTTTGCGGTAGAAGATTTTCTACCGTCTTTGCGGTAGAAGGTTTTCTACCGCTACAGGTTCGCGACGATCTCCGCAATCTCTTCCGGATGGCGCGCCACGCGCACGCCGACGGCTTGCAAGGCGCGGATCTTGTCGGCGGCGGTGCCGGCCCCGCCCTCGATAATCGCTCCGGCGTGCCCCATCCGTTTGCCGGGCGGCGCCGTCTGGCCGGCGATGAAGGCGACCACCGGCTTGGTCATGCGCGCAGCGATGAATTCAGCAGCTCGCTCCTCATCCGTGCCTCCGATCTCTCCGATCAGCACTACCTTCTCCGTTTGGGGATCACGCTCGAACATCTCTAACACGTCGGTAAAGCTGGTGCCGTTGATCGGATCGCCGCCGATGCCGACACAGGTCGAAGCGCCGATGCCGCGTAGCTTGAGCGCATACAGCACTTCATAGGTCAGCGTACCCGAGCGCGAGACAATGCCCACGTTCCCCGGAATGGCGATATTGCCGGGGATGATCCCTACTTTGGCCTCGCCGGGCGTGAGCAGGCCGGGGCAGTTTGGCCCGATCAGGCGCACCTTCTTCTGATCCAGGTAATGCCGCACCCGCATCATATCCTGGACCGGAATGCCCTCGGTGATGCAGACGATCAAAGGGATGCCGGCATCCGCGGCCTCAAAGATCGCATCCGGGGCAAAGCGCGCCGGGACGAAGATGATGCTGGTGTTGGCGCCGGTCGCCTCCACGGCCATTTTGACGGAGTCGAAGACCGGGATTTTATCCAGAACCCATTCTCCACCCTTTCCGGGCGTCACACCGGCCACCACCTGAGTCCCATAAGCGACCATTTGCGTCGTGTGGAACAACCCTTCATTGCCAGTGATACCCTGGACCAGCAGGCGTGTGTTTTTATCTACAAGAATGCTCATGGTGAATTCCTCCCTACATGGCTTTGGCCGCGGCGACGGCCTTTTGGGCTGCTTCGGCTAAGGTTTCAGCGGTGATCATGTTCGCCTGGGCCAGCATTTGACGCCCTTCCTCGGCGTTTGTGCCGACCAGGCGGATCACCATGGGGACGCGCGGTTTCACTTCCTCCAGCGCGGTCAGAATGCCGCGGGCGACCACATCCCCGCGTGTGATGCCTCCGAAAATGTTGAAAAGCACCGCTTTGACGTTCGGATCGCTCAGGATGATGCGCAGAGCGGCGGCCACCTTCTCTGCGCTGGCGCCGCCCCCCACGTCCAGGAAGTTGGCCGGCTCCCCCCCAAAATACTTGATGATGTCCATGGTGGCCATGGCCAGCCCGGCCCCGTTGACCATGCAACCAATGGAACCATCCAGCTTGATGTACGAAAGTCCATACTTGCGTGCTTCCACTTCGGCTGGTGCGTCTTCGTCCACATCGCGCATCTCAGCCAGATCGGGGTGGCGGAAGAGGGCGTTATCATCTATGATCATCTTCCCATCCAGCGCCAGCAGGCGTTGATCGCGCGTGATGACCAGGGGGTTGATCTCGGCGAGCGTGGCGTCATTCTCCACATAGGCGCGCCATAGCCCCTGGGTGATGGCGATGAACGAGCGCCAGTATTCACGCGGCAAATCGAGGAAGACGGCGATGTCGCGCGCCTGGTATTCTCGCAATCCCAGGAGCGGATCCACGTGGACTTTGATGATCTTTTCCGGCGTCTGGCGGGCGACCTCTTCGATCTCGACGCCGCCCGCAGCCGAGGCCATGATGACCGGCTTGCGCGCCGCCCGGTCGTTGGTGATCCCCAGGTAGATTTCCTGCTCAATACTGGCCGCTTCATCTACCAGCACCTTGCGCACCGGCAACCCTTTGATCTCCATGCTCAGAATTTGAGTGGCGAGTTGCTCGGCTTCCTGTGCATCTCTGGCCAGCCGCACGCCCCCGGCCTTGCCGCGCCCGCCGACCAGAACCTGGGCCTTGATAACGGCGCGTCCGCCCAGCTCTTCAGCGATCTGACGGGCTGCTGCAGCCGTCTCGGCAATACGTCCGCGCGGGATTGGGATGCCATAGCGAGCGAAAATCTGTTTGGACTGGTATTCGTGAAGTTTCATATACACCTCTACGGAATTTGGAATCGCATGATGCGACGATTCAGCGTATCGCACACCCACAGATAACCTTGCGGGTCTATTGTCAACCCGGAAGGAAGACCGAACTGATCCGGCTGGACACCATATTCCCCCCAGGCGCGCACGGGTTGCCCCTGGGCATCGAATTCCAGGATGCGCGAGAGGTCGGGAACAGAGACAAACACATGCCCCTGACGGTTGACGGCAATAAACGGCTTATTCTCCAGCGACTGGCTCTCCCAGCCATGTACATCCCACTCGCGTAACGGCGTGAAGCTCAGGCCGCTGGCATCTGGCGCAAAGACTTGCACGCGCTGATTCCAGGTGTCGCTGACATAGACCAGCCCCTGGGCGTCAACGGTCACCCCTACCGGCTCATCAAACTGGCCGGGCGCAGCGCCCCACCCACCGAATTGCGTCAGGTAGTTGCCGTTCGCATCGAAGACCAGAATACGCTTGTTGCCGGTATCGGCTACGAATACCCGACCCTGGGCATCCGTCGCCAGGCCGCGCGGCCCGTAAAGCTCGAAGGGCGTGGCTCCCATCCCGAACGCGCCCCAGGCGGTCACAAACCGGCCCTCTGGCGTGAACTTCTGAATGCGCCCGTTCCAGGTATCGCTGACATAGACGGATCCATCGGGGCCGACGGCAATCCCCCAGGGTTCGTTGAACAGACCCTCTGGCGGCGTTGTTCCACTTCCTGGACTGATGGCGCTATAGCCTCCCCACTGATGCAAGATCGCGCCCTGTGTATCCAGGTGATAGACCATGTGCGTACCGGTATCTGTGACGTAGAACGTGCCATCAGGCGCGAAGGCGATGGCGCGCGGCGCGAGCAGGTTCAGATTGGGATTGGTCGCTGCGCTCAGGATAAGGTCGGCGGCCTGTTTGGTGAAAACTTTCTCGTAGGGATCGCCTTGTGACTGGCTGACCTGCGCGCCCACCCCGTAATTCCATATCTGGGCCACCACATCCTTACGCAGGTAGAGCCGCATCCGGTCCGAAGGCTCCCAGGTGGTGAGCGTCAGATCGGAATGACCGGTTGCCTGAGCATAGAGGGTGTAATCGCGGTTCAGCCATATCTGGAAGATGCCGGCGCGGATCTGCGGATTGAGCAGGGCGTTGCACAGGCGCGAGAAATCGTAGCTTTTGAGCCAGCGCAGCGGATAGAGCAGGCCGCGACAGGGATAGTTTTCGTCGAAGGCAACCTTCGGGTCGCGCTTCCCGACCAGACCAAAGTAATCCTGCATCGGCCACCACATGCGGATGTAGTCGAAGCGGTAGTAGCCGTCGCCGAGGGCGGTCTCAATCTTGTCAAAGTTCTTCTGATCCACGATCACGGCCACGCGCTCGCGCAGGGTGCGCGTGGGCACGTCAAAGGATTGCTGGTTGGTGTAATCTCGCAGGTACCAGACGAAGGGCCATGAAACGCCAGTATCCGGCGCGCTGGCATCGTACGCGAGGGCGATATTCAGGCCGCCGGTGGTGCGCCGCGAAATTTCCTCGATCTGGCGCATGACCTCTTTGACTCCGGTCGCCGAATGAGCGTAAACCAGGAACTCGGTTGCATTATCGTAGTTGATGTAGGCGGCGCGGAACGCGGCGCGGGCGGTCAGAACAGCCAGCAGAGCATAAAAGCTCAGGATTACCAGCCGCCAGAGATGTTCGATCTTCCAGAACCGGGCTATGCGCCAGATGGCGATTCCGCTGCCGATGGCGACCAGGAAGGGGAGCAGGAAGGCGTTGGTAGCCTGAAGCTGCGCCAGCTCCTTACCCTGGAAGGGTGGGATCGGGCCAGTGGCGCGGGCGAGCGCCATGCTCCCCGAACTGACGAAGACGAAGCTCAACCCCAGCAGCAGCCACGGCCGGGCGCGCTGTATCGCTTCCCAGTCCGTGGACTCGATCAGATAGCCCAGGCCCCAACCGCTGAGCAGGATCATCGGCCAGGTCAGGTGATAGGTCAGCCAGGGCATACGCTCTCCGGCCAGGCTGAAGGCGATGATGCTCAACACCGACCAGCCCGTGAGCCAGTAGAAGACAGCGCGGAAGAAAGGCGCTCCGAATGGCAGAACGCTCTCTCTTTCGCTGAACATTCGCTTCGATTCAACCGCTGCCATGGCCTCGAAGATGCCCTGAGCCGGCGAGACCTGCGAGGCCTCTTGCGAGGCGGAAAGGAACGCCAGCCAGTCGGCAGGATCGGTGGGCATTTCTCTGACAGAGGCTTCGCGGGAGGAGCGTCGCAGAAGGCGCAGGCCGAGGAAAATGGCCAGAAACATTCCCAGGAAGGGCAGAAACTCGTAGATGGGAATCTGCACCAGCAGGTAGTAGTACCAGGGCTGGCTACCGCGTTGTACTCCTTGTTGTTCCAGCCAGTAGCCCAGCGAGCCGAGGACACCGGTGAAAAACCCATCCGGGTTGGTGAAGATGGTGGTGAAAAGCACGATGAAAGGCAACCAGAAGATGACTGCGCAGCGCCACCAGGTCTCCCAATCCCATAGCCAGCCTAACAGGATGCTCAAAGCGACGGCAACGATCAGGAATCCCAGGATGGCCGCGATTTGGGATGGCGTCAATCCCTGTATGGAAGCGACATCCACGGGAATTTTCAACCCGAATGGCTCCAGGGGCTTGATCAGGAAGGGAACCAGCATGGGCAGAATGAGCGTCCCGATCAGCAGGGCAGCGGAAAAAGTACGCTCCTGGCGCAATTGCTCCCAGCCGTAGCCGCGCACCAGGAGGTAGATCGCCAGCCCCAGGGAGAGCAGGCCGGCCAGCAACGGCAGCGCGGCGAGGGGCGAAATGCTGATCCCGTTCTGTGCGCCAGGGGTGGCCAGAGGATTGGCGGGCATCAGCGTTTCGGTCGCCGAGAGCATACCGCCGCCTCTGGAGAGCAACGCGCCGATCCCGATACCGAGCAGCAGGATGGCCAGCGCCAGCGTCAGGATGAAGCCGTTGAACGACCTTTCAGAGGGCCAGCGTACCCCTGTGATGCGGGCAATAAAGGCGAATGCCAGCAAGATCAACGCCTGTGCCGCGTAGATGAAGGAGGTTTCTTTGGCGGCAAAATGGATCAGCAGCGCTGCCGAGACTCCGTACAGGTAGCGACGTTCGCCGCTTTCCAGGTAGCGCAGCAGCAGGTAGAGCATCAGCACGCCGGAGAAGCCGGCATAGGCCTCGTTGCGCACGTATCGCCCGTAGAAAAGAAAATAGGGCGAGATCAGCAACATCAGGCCGGCCAGCAATGCCCCAACCCGTCCCAGGTAGCGTCGCCAGTACCAGACCAGGCCAATGGTCGCCACGTTGAAGAGCACGGCGGGGATGCGGGCGGTGAAATCGCTGACCCCAAACAGAAAGTAGGTGAGGGCGATCAGGTGAAACTGGAGCGGGCCGTGCATCATGGGATTGTGCTGATACCCCTGTCCGCGATACAGTAACCATGAGAAATAGGTGTGCAGGCTTTCATCATGGCTCATGACGCGCGTTCCCAGATCGTAAAAGCGCGTCACCAGCGCCAGGAAGAGGAGCAGCAGAAACAAAAAGCGTTCGCGGGTCACTCGAGGAAAATCAGGATGTAGAGGTTGTTCAAGCCAGTGGGACATTGCACTCCTCAGGGCAATGGATGAGATGCGCAAACCTTCAGAAATGCTCCAGAGAGGGCTGTGGGTATGTAATCACCCATTTCTGACACACCTGCCTCCGAAGTGGGCGTCTGAGGATAAGGACGTTTTCTTCCAGTTCCTGACCGGTCATCGTGGCGCGGCGCGTGCGCCAGAGTTCGATCCCTTCTACCTCATAACCTGCTTTGATCGCCACATCTGCCAGTAAACGCGCGGTGCGGATCGGAACGCGAAAATATGACATCTGGTCGCCGACAACATAAGCGCAGCGAGCACCTGGGCGAAGCCTGGGCAGCAAACTCGAAAAATGCCGGTACATTCCGCCAAAGTATAACCGCGTCACGCGATGATAAAGACGCTCAAAGCCAGAAGTCTTGCCAGGTTCCAAACGCTTTTTTTCTATTTCTTCGGCCACCTGCATCACTGAGGGAATATCTCTGACAAATTCATCATCGTTGTCGCCTGCGAAGACATTCCGGGTGTTACTTCGTAAGAGCATGGATTTAAGCGCCCGTAATTCCTGCTTGTTTTTGATCAACCCCAAAAGCACCGTTTCCAGGCGCGTGCTTCGAGTGTAGTCTTTTTCGTTGGGATAAGGAGGCGAAGTGATGACGATGCCTGCTGGCGGCGCATTGTCCAGGGAAGAGAGCGTACGCGCGTCATCCTGGAAGATATACGCTGGAGGGAACGGCGGAGCGTGCCGGGCAAGTACCGATTGAAGATCGCTGATCATCCTCTGTACAATTTCTGCAAATGCGCCAAGTACATCTGCATCCTCCCGAGGGGGAAGACGATAGACTTCCGGGCCGAAAGCCACATTCCCGGCTGTGCTCACGATCGCGTTTGCAAGCGCCAGGGCAAAGAAATTCTGAATTTTCTCCTGGGCCACAGTTTTGCGTATGGAAAAGAGCAGAGCCAGAACGCGCAAAAGGGGCTTGGGGCTGATAAAACCGGCTGGAATCAGGCGCGCCGCTTCCACAGGGAACAAAGCCTCCGGGTTGAACGCTGCCGTTACCGCCTGGGGAATCCGTGCCTCATCCTTCGACCATGCCGGCTCAAAGAAACTCAGTTGTGCATTCGCCTCAGGAAGAGGCGATAGTCCAACCTGTTTCAGACATGCGCTGGCAAGGCCCAGCACCTCTTCAAGCCTTAAGCGTATTTCGTCCAGGTCTACATCCCAGGATAGTTTTACGCGAGCTGCCAGAATGGCGATGGGGTTGGCGTCCGTGCTCAGGGTGGCAAAACCTTGCAGACGTGCCTCGACCGGTGTCGTTGCTGTTCCACAGAATGGATCCAAAACCCAATCACGCTCCGGGTCTGCTTCAAGCGCCTTCAGGTATTCTCGTACCAGGTGAGGGGGATAGCCGAGCACAAAACGGTACCAGCCGTGGATCGCTTCATCGGCGGGCTGAAGCTGATTTTTGCCAAAAGATGTGGCGTTCGGCGATCTTCTCGCCCCCGGTGATTCACGAGACGTGTGTTCCAGGTGTGGCAGCGGTGTGCTCATGCTCTTTCCTTCTGGAGGCGTTCCTGTGTGGCAA
>JAGHYK010000113.1 GCA_017743695.1 Chloroflexota bacterium | reverse complement strand
TCGCCCGAAAGCCATGAAAAAACCTCTGTCTCCTGTCATTGCGAGCGCAGCGAAGCAATCTCCTGCCGATGTGGTTACTTTCGTTCTCGGAATTTCCTGAAGGAAAGATACACTACTGGCGGCGAAGACTTGATGGCAGGCGATTGCATTCGTGGTAAAATACCTGCGGCTGAGACGGATCGCCGAAATCGGTGTTGAACGAGACCCGGATCGGGGAGAGGTCACAGCGATTGTTGCAGAAGAGGTTGGCGTTCTTTTCTTTTTCCCCTGTGAGCACTTTTTATGGATGAGCCAGTCCTTGTGCTCAATGCGAGCTATGAGCCGCTTAGCATTTGTTCCACGCGGCGGGCGATGGGATTGCTCCTGGAAGGCAAGGCCATCCTGGTCTTGAACGGTCGCGGCTACATCCACACCGTCTCCCAGAGTTTCCCCCGTCCCTCGGTGATCCGCCTGCGCGAGATGGTGCATCGGCCCCGGCCGCGGGTGAAGTTGAGCCGACGCGAGGTTTTCCGACGCGACCACTATACCTGTCAATATTGCGGGCGCAAGGACGGGCGACTGACCCTCGATCACGTCGTGCCGCGCCACATGGGAGGCCAGCATAGCTGGACGAATGTGGTAACCGCCTGCGAGGCCTGTAATGCCCGGAAGGGGGGACGGACACTCGAAGAGGCCCACATGCAATTGCTCCATCCCCCTCGAGAGCCAGCAGCGACGGCTTTGTATCTTTTCGGGCATCTGCTCGATCAATATCAGGAATGGGAGCCGTTCCTGATAGGGTGGTAAGTTATCTTCCAATCTGCTCATGGTGAGGTTCTATGTCCAGGCATATTGCGCCTTATGGAAGCTGGAAATCGCCGATCACGCCGGAGTTGATCACCGCCATCAGTACCCCGGTGATGGAGGCGCACGTCGCAGGTCAGGAAATCTACTGGAGCGAGATGCGTCCCCTGGAAGGAGGACGTTATGTTATCATGCACCGCTCCCCGCAAGGACAGGTGGAGGCGTGCACCCCGCCAGGATTCAACGCGCGCACCCGTGTTCATGAATACGGCGGTGGCGCATTCACCGTCTCGGAGGGCGTGATTTACTTCACCAATTTTGCCGATCAGCGACTGTATGCCCATCGCCCCGGTGAATCCCCTCGCCTTTTGACGCCCCAGGAGGGCTACCGTTATGCCGATCTGGTGGTGGACGCGCAGCGCAAGGCCCTCTTCTGCGTGCGCGAAGATCACACCGGGGACGGGGAGGCGGTCAACACCCTGGTGCGACTTTCCCTGACGGGCGGAGACAACGGACAGGTGATCGTTGCAGGCAACGATTTCTATTCCAGTCCGCGCCTCAGTCCCGATGGCCGACGGCTGGCGTTTCTGACCTGGAACCATCCGAACATGCCCTGGGACGGGACGGAATTATGGGTGGCAGAACTGGATGACACAGGGGATGTGCGCCATCTGCAGCGGGTGGCCGGCGGAGCGCAGGAATCCATCTTCCAGCCGGAATGGTCGCCAGATGGGCGATTGTATTTCGTCTCGGATCGCAGTAACTGGTGGAATCTCTACCGCTGGGATGGGGAGCAAATTCAGGCCGTCTATCCGATGGAGGCGGAATTCGGGAAGCCCCAATGGATCTTCGGCATGAGCACCTACGGGTTCTGCGATGCGCGGCGCATCCTATGTACCTACACGCAAAACGGATTCTGGCATCTGGCATGGCTGGATGTGGAAGCACGGGAGCTCTCTCCAATTCCGCTGCCTTACACGTTTTTCGATGAGATTCGCATCGGGGAGGGCTTTGCGCTCTTTGAGGCCGCCTCTCCGACCGAGCCGCCGGGCCTGCGCCGTCTCGATCTCGAAAGCGGCGCCGTGGAGACGATCCACCTGGCATTTGAGCCGAAAGTTCCGGATGGCTATATCTCCGTTCCCCAATCGCTGACGTATCCCAGCAGCCACGGGGAGGCCCACGCCTTTTACTACGCGCCGCAGAACCAGGATTTCGCCGCGCCGCAGGGTGAGCGTCCGCCGTTGCTTGTCATCAGCCATGGAGGGCCGACCTCTGCCGCACAGGCGATCCTCAATTACTCGATCCAGTTCTGGACCTCACGCGGCTTCGCCGTGCTGGATGTGAACTACGGCGGTTCGACCGGCTATGGGCGAGAATACCGCACTCGCTTGAACGGTCAATGGGGCGTTGTGGATGTGGAGGATTGCTGCAATGGCGCGCTCTTCCTGGCGGAACAGGGGTGGGTAGATCGGGAGCGGATGGCCATCCGCGGCGGGAGCGCCGGCGGCTATACCACGCTGGCCTGCCTCACCTTCCGACCGCAGGTCTTCCGCGCCGGCGCGAGCTACTTCGGCCTGAGCGATCTGATGGTCTTCGTCCACGACACGCACAAATTTGAATCGCGCTACTTGATGACGCTGATCGGGCCGTATCCGGAGCGCGCCGATCTCTATCGGGAGCGCTCACCGCTCTACCACGTGCAGAATCTCTCCTGTCCGTTGATCCTGTTCCAGGGGGATGAGGATCGCATCGTGCCGCCGAACCAATCGGAGTTGATCTACCAGGCAGCCAGAGCCAAAGGGCTACCGGTGGCCTATCTGCTCTTCCAGGGCGAACAACATGGCTTCCGCAAGGCAGAGAACATCCGCCGCTCCCTGGAGGCAGAACTGGCATTCTACGGGCGCGTCTTTGGCTTCCAACCAGCCGACGATCTGCCACCGCTGGAAATCGAGAACTTGTAAGCCCTTCGAGGGCCGCTCCCCTGCAGGATCGCTTCCAGGAAGAGCGAGGCGCACGAGAAGCTCACGCTGGATGCCGTCAAAAATTTCAGCCTGTCTCCGGCGCCTTATCGGGTATAGACGGGGACAGGCTGAATGCGTCAGGAAGGGGGCAAAGAATCACTTACGGATAGACGCGTTTGATCGTGCGGGGGAAGGGGATAGCCTCGCGCACGTGTTCGATCCCACACAACCAGGCCGTCACGCGTTCGACGCCCATGCCAAAGCCAGCATGGGGCACAGAGCCGTACTTGCGCAGGTCAAGATACCACTTGAAAGCCTCCTGCGGCAGGTTGTGTTGACGGATACGCTCCAGCAGCAGATCGTAATCGTAAATCCGCTCCGAGCCGCCGCAGATTTCACCATATCCCTCAGGAGCCAGCAGATCAACGCTCTTGCACACTTCCGGGCGGCCAGGCCAGGGTTGCATGTAAAACGCCTTGACCGCGGTGGGATAACCATAGACGAAGACCGGCTTCTCAAAGCGATTGGTCAATTCGGTTTCATGAGGGGAGCCAAAGTCCATACCCCACTCGAAGCGGAGTAGCTCCTTTCGCTCCGGATCGCTTTCCTGTTCGTAAATCTGGCGCAAGATTTCGGCGGCCTCGTCGTAAGAGATGCGCGGGAAGGGGGGCTGTACCTTCTCCAGGCGAGTGGTATCGCGTTTGAGCGATTTAAGCTCAGGCTGGCACTCCCGCAACACCGTCTGGACAATGTGACTGATCAACTGTTCTTCGACCTCCATCAGGCCGTCCAGATCGGTGAAAGCCATCTCCGGCTCCAGCATCCAGAATTCGGTCAGATGGCGCCGCGTCTTTGATTTCTCAGCGCGGAAGGTTGGACCGAAGCAGTAAACCTTGCCGAAGGCATAGATATTGGCCTCATTGTAAAGCTGACCGCTCTGGGTGAGATAAGCAGAGCCTTCGTCGAAGTACTGCGTCTCGAACAGGGTGGTGGTGCCTTCGACGGCGTTCGGGGTCAGGATAGGTGTATCCATGTTGATAAAGCCGTTGGCATTCAGCCATTCGCGAGCGGCCTGGATGACCTTCGCACGCACGCGCAGCACCGCCCACTGACTGGGCATCCGGATCCACAGATGACGATGATCCAGGGCGAAATCCACTCCGTGCTCCTTAAGCGCCATGGGATAGTCCAGGGCTGCCTCGTGCACGATCTGCAGATCGCGAACGCTGATCTCGTAGCCGCCGGGGATGCCTGGAGCGCGCCCATCTTTGCGCACCGTGCCCTGTACAATGACGGCAGATTCCTGAGGCAGGCGTACCATGCGGTCGAAGAGTTCTTCCGGCAGGTCTCCTTTGAAGGCGACGCATTGCACGTAGCCGTAACCATCGCGCACCAGCAGAAAACACAGTTTTCCCTTGTCCGTGCGGTTATAGACCCAGCCTCGAACCGTCACTTCCTGTCCTTCGTATGCCGCGATTTGATCCACGCGAATCAACGTTGCCATACATTGCCTCCAATTGAGGGGTCTTGAATTTCATTCCACGATACGGATATGTAGCTCCTGAAGCTGACGCGGTTCGACCGGCGAAGGGGCATCCGCCATGACATCGCGAGCCGCCGAATTCTTGGGGAAAGCGATGACCTCGCGAATGCTCGGTTCATCGGCCAGGAGCATTACCAGGCGATCAATGCCGGGAGCAATGCCCCCATGGGGCGGGGCGCCGTATTCAAAGGCTTCCAGCATATGGCCGAACTTACGTCGCGCTGTCTCTTCATCAATGCCGAGAAGCGAGAAAACTTTGCTCTGAATCTCGCGCCGATGAATGCGGATCGAACCGGAAGCCAGCTCATAGCCGTTGCAGACCATATCATAAGCCTCGGAAAGGATGGAGGCGGGATCGGTCTCGAACTTCTCCAGGTCTTCCAGGCGCGGCATGGTGAAGGGATGATGGGCTGCATCCCATTTCTGCTCCTCCTCGTTCCACTCGAACATGGGGAAGTCGGTGATCCAGGCGAAGGCCATGACCTGCGGATCCGCCAGTTTCAGCCGATCGCGCAGGAACAGGCGCAGGCCTCCCAGCACCTTGTTGGCAATCGGTCGCTGATCGGCGACGAGGAGCAGGAGATCGCCCTGTTGTGCGCCGCTGCGAGCGCGCAAGGCCTGAAGTTCGCTCTCCTGGACGAATTTCGCGCCGCTGCCCTTTGTCCCATCGGGCGCGAGCACCAGGGAAACCAGGCCACGCGCGCCGAGTCGCTGGGCCTCTTCGGTCAATTGATCCAGCTCCTTACGGGTGAAGGTGGCGGCGCCCGGCACGCAAATCCCCTTGATCACCCCTCCCTGCTGGATAGCATCCTGAAAGACGCGGAAAGTGCTCTGAGCGAAGAGGTCGGTCGCCTCCCATAGCTCCAGGCCAAAACGCAGATCGGGTTTATCGCTGCCGTAGCGTTCGATGGCCTCGGCGTAGGTCAGGCGGGGCCAGGGGGAAGCAAGCAGACGCTTATGGGGGGCCACGGCGGGAATGAGCGCGGTGAAGAGGTCTTCCACCAGGTGGAGCACGTCATCCCGTTCGACGAAGGCCATTTCGATATCGAGCTGGGTAAATTCGGGTTGACGGTCGCCGCGCTGATCCTCATCACGGAAACAACGGGCGATCTGGAAATAGCGCTCGACACCGGCCACCATCAGGAGTTGCTTTAACTGCTGAGGGGACTGTGGCAGGGCATAGAATTGTCCCGGATACAGGCGCGAGGGCACCAGATAATCCCGTGCCCCCTCCGGGGTGGCTTTGAACAGGATCGGTGTTTCGATCTCCAGGAAACCGCGGGCATCGAGGTAATCGCGCATGAATTTGATCACCCGATGCCGTAGCTCCAGGTTGCGCTGCATACGCTGACGTCGCAGGTCGAGATAGCGATATTTCAGCCGTACCGCTTCATCCACTGTTTCATCCTCGCGGCTGACGAGGAAGGGGAGCGGTTTGGCCGGGTTGAGCACTTTGACTTCGTGCGCTTCGACTTCAACGGCCCCGGTTGCCATGCGCGGGTTGACCTGATCGGGCGGGCGAAGGCGCACGCGACCTTTGACCTGGATCACCCATTCCGCGCGCACGTTTTCCATCTCCTGGGCTGCCTGGGGATAGCGTTGCGGATCGCTGACGACCTGCACCAAGCCAAAGCGGTCACGCAACACGATGAAGGCGATCCCACCCAACAGGCGATAGTGATGCACCCAGCCGGCAAGCGTGACGATCTGATTTTCATGTTCCGGGCGTAGTTCACCGCAGGTATGCGTCTTGTACATGCAAAAAACTCCTGATCGGAGGATAACGCTGGAAAAATGTTCCGCGAACTCCCTGATTTTAGCATAGATTCGCCGATCCGCTCTCCCGCCAATCTCTCCTCCTTCACGCTTCGACGTCCATCCCGCAACCTTTGTTATAATCAGCACCATGCAATCGCAAACGTTTCGTCCTGAGCAGATGCCCCGCCGCGGGGAGTGGATGGCCTGGATGGTCTGGGCCGGGATGAGCCTGGTCTTGTGGGCAATGGATCGCCTGGGCGAGGTCCCCTTCTGGGCCTGGCTGTTTTGGGGATTCCTGCTCTTTTCTGCGCTGAGCATTTCGCTGGGGAACTGGATGGATCGGCAAACGCAATTGCGCCTGAGCGAGGACGGGATCGCTTTTGAAAACGGGCTGCGGCGCGTCTCGATGCCCTGGAGCGAAGTCAGAGAAGTCATTGTCATGCCCTCCGTGCTCGGCAAGACGGTGGAGGTGATCGGAGAAAGGGCGCATTTTCGTTTCAAAACCTCAGGAGAGCTTACGTTTCAGGGCAGCGTCCGCGGACGCACCGGCTTTGCCAACGGCGATGAAATCCTGCAAGAGATCGTGCGCCGTAGCGGGTTGCATCCCACGCAACGGGACGGAACGCTGGAATACAAACGATAGCAGGAGAGGACGATGAACATAGATGAACAGGTCGAATGGCTGATGCAGGGAACAGAATACGGGGATGACGAACTGGCGCAGGCCATGCGTCGCGAACTTCGTGAGCGCCTGCAGGAGGGGCGGCCGCTGCGCGTCTACTGCGGTTACGATCCCACCTCCACGGATCTGCATTTGGGGCACACGATCACCATGCGCAAGCTACGCCAGTTCCAGGATTTGGGCCACGACGTCACCTTCCTGATCGGGAATTACACCGCGCTGGTCGGCGATCCTTCCGACAAGAACAAGGCGCGCCCGATCCTGACTGAAGAGCAGGTCATGGAGAACGCGCGCACCTATGCCGAACAGGCCTTTCGCGTTCTTGACCCCCAGAAGACGCGCATTCGCTACAACGGGGAATGGCTCTCCAGGCTTACCCTGGTAGATTTAATCCGCCTCGGACAACACTTCACCGTGCAGCAATTCCTGGCGCGGGAGAATTTCGCCAAACGCCTGGAACGCGGCGAACCGATCTTCCTGCATGAGACATTCTACGCCCTGATGCAGGGCTACGATGCCGTCGCCTTGCAAGCGGATGTCCAGGTCGGAGGCTCGGATCAGCTCTTCAATATCATCGTGGCCGGGCGCAAGTTACAGGAGGCGCTTGGACAGCGTCCGCAGATCGGGATCATCCTCGGCATCCTGCCGGGGACGGATGGCGTGCAGCGGATGTCGAAATCTATGGGCAACGTCATTCCAATTCATACCACTGCCGAGGACATGTATGGGAAACTGATGTCTATTCCGGATTTCGCCATGCCCAAATATTTCCGTCTGGTGACGCGCTGGTCGCCGCGCCAGATTCAGGAGATCGAAGAGGCGATGGCGAGCGGTCGCCTGCACCCGCGCGATGCCAAGATGAAGCTCGCGCGCGAGGTGACGGCCATCTTCCATGGCGAGGAGGCTGCCGCGGCAGCAGAGGAGGCCTTCATCCGCCTCTTCCAGCAACGAGAAATCCCCCAGGAACTGGAGGTCTTTTTCTATCGTCCGGGGCAGACGCTGCTGGAGGTGCTGGTGGCCGCCGGTCTGGTCGCCTCGCGCAGCGAAGGGCGACGGCTGATCGATCAGCGGGGCGTGCGCCTGGATGGACAGGTGCTGGAGCGCGCCGATCTCCCCATCCCTCATGAGGGCGTGCTTCAAGTCGGCAAGCGGAAATTTGTGCAACTCAAAACCTCAGCAGGGAAATAGCCTGCGAAGTGATATACAATCCTATTCTCATCTAATGGGTTTTGCCATGACCAGATATGATCCAGAAAGCATCAACAATATGGCCAAAATGCTGGCCGGTCTTCTCAAGCAGAGGCTGAGCGGAGACAAAAATATCCGAGACATCGAACGGGAAATACTCCAACTTTTGCCAATCATAGAGAAAGAGGGGATGAAAATCCTCCTGGAAGAAAAGGGAAAAGATCAAGAAAAATAAACCCTGTGTGATTGGGATGGGCATCCCAAAATCATTGACAAAATCCCCGCTTCCGTGTAGAATCAGGCGCAATC
>JAGHYK010000112.1 GCA_017743695.1 Chloroflexota bacterium | reverse complement strand
GCAGACCGCAGTTTGCAGCGCGGGCTTCCCAGCCCGTCAGAGGATGGACGGTAAACAACAGTGGACAGCGGCAGCACAGCCCTCAGGGTGCAATGTCCCGAAACCGTGACGCTCTCCCCGCGGTTTGCTCGCGTTCGCGATCACATGTGTTATAATTCTGGGCGTGACTGGTCCTGTGTGGCGGCTGGGGCTGCCTGCATGGAGACTTGCTTTCACAAATCAAATCCCATCCAAGGAGAAAGCAGCGTCATGCCTTTGCCAAAAGAAGTCAAAAGTAAGTTAATTCAGGATTATCAGCGACGTCCGGGTGATACGGGATCGCCTGAAGTGCAGATCGCTCTGCTGACCGGGCGCATTCAGCAGCTCACCGAACATCTCAAGGTGCATAAGCACGATGAGGCCTCGCGGCGTGGATTGCTCAAGCTGGTAGGTCAGCGTCGTCGCCTGCTCAATTACCTGCGTCAGTATGATTATCCGCGCTACGTGGCCCTGACGGAGCAGTTGAACCTGCGCCGCAGCAAGTAGCAAAGCCGTCCTGGAGTAGAGGGAAAGCCCTCTACTCCTTTCCTGTGTAAGCCCGCCGCGGTTGGGAATTGAAAACTGCGGAGAATCTCCTCCCATTCTCCTCCGTTTTCAGTCCCTGACCAGGCGGGTATCTCAAGCGATGGCCATCCCATCCCCGGATGGGAAAGCCTCTTTTCAGGAGTTTGTTTGTATGAAACCAGAAGGCAGACAGTTCAGTACAACTGTGGGTACTCGTACCATTACCTTTGAAACCGGCAAACTGGCCGGACAGGCTAACGGTGCAGTGACCGTACAGCTCGGCGATACGATGATCTTCGCCGCAGCGACCATGAGCAAAACCGCCCGCGCCGATGTGGATTTCTTCCCGCTGAGCGTGGAATATGAGGAGCGGATGTACGCGGGCGGACGCATTCCTGGCTCCTTCTTTCGCCGCGAGGGGAAACCCTCCACCGAAGCCATTCTCACCGCACGCCTCGCCGACCGCCCGATCCGGCCGCTGTTCCCGAAAGGGATGCGCAACGAGGTGCAGATCATCATGTATTCCCTTTCGGTGGATAACGAAAATCCGATTGACATCCTGGCGATCAACGCCGCTTCGGCCGCGCTCATGATCTCGGATATTCCCTGGAACGGCCCGGTGGGCGCAGTACGCGTTGGATTGCTGGATGGGGAGTTCGTCATCAATCCGACTTTTCAAGAGCTGGAGCGTTCCACCCTCGATCTGCGCATTGCCGGCACGCGGGATGCGATCCTGATGGTCGAATGCGGCGCCAAAGAAGTGCCGGAGGATGTCATGGTGGCTGCGCTGGAATTTGGTCACCGGGCGCTACAACCCCTGATCGATCTCCAGGAGCAGATGCGCGCCGAGGTCGGCAAACCGAAGGCGGAGCCGATCCTGATTTTGCCTGCGCCGGAGCTGGTGGAGAAAGTCTTCGAGCGCGTGCGCGAGCCGATGAGCGCCCTGCTCGACCAGCCGCTTTCCAAGGAGGCCTTCAACGAGGGGATGGATGCGCTCCTGGCGCAGGTCACCGCTGAATTGACGGCGGCGGATGCGACGATTTCGGCGCAGGAGATTCAGCTTGCTTTTACCGAGGCCGAGAAGCGTCTGGTGCGCGCTCGCATTCTGGATGGCAGGCGCCCCGATGGCCGCGGCCCGAAGGACATCCGCCCGATCTGGTGCGAAGTGGATATTTCCCCACGCGCCCATGGCTCGGGCCTGTTTACGCGAGGCGAAACGCAGGTTTTGACGCTGGCTACCCTGGGTACGCTGAGCGAAGCGATGGAGGTGGATGCGCTCATCCCCCAGGAGACCAAGCGTTACATGCACCATTACAACTTCCCTCCCTTTTCCACCGGGGAGGTGAAACCGCTGCGTGGTCAATCCCGACGCGAGATCGGGCATGGCGCGCTGGCGGAGCGGGCGCTGGAGCCGGTCATCCCGCCGGAAAGCGAATTCCCCTATACGCTGCGCCTGGTCTCCGAGGTGCTTTCCTCCAATGGCTCGACTTCGATGGCTTCCGTCTGTGGTTCGACGCTGGCGTTGATGGATACCGGCGTGCCGATCAAAGCGCCGGTGGCCGGCGTGGCCATGGGGTTGATCAAAGAGGGTGACCGCTACGTCATTCTTACCGATATTCAGGGCGCAGAGGATCACCTGGGAGATATGGACTTCAAAGTGGCCGGCACGGCTCAAGGGATCACGGCCTTGCAGATGGACATCAAAATCAGCGGCCTGACCAAAGAGATCATGGCCGAGGCATTGGCGCAGGCGCGCGAGGCACGGCTGGCGATCCTGGAAAAGATGCTGGAAGTGATCCCGGCGCCGCGTCCGGATCTTAAGCCCCATGCGCCGCGCATCACCACGGTATTGATCCCGATTGACAAGATCGGCGTGCTGATCGGCCCTGGCGGTAAGACCGTGCGCGCCATTCAGCAGGAGACGGATACCACCATTGACATTCGCGAGGATGGCACCGTGTACATTCTGGCGACGAGCGCAGAAAACGCCCGCGCCGCCCGTGACCGGATCAAAATGCTCACGGCGGAGCCGGTCGTCGGTGAAATCTATACCGGGCGCGTGGTGCGCACCACGGACTTTGGGGCATTTGTCGAAATCCTGCCCGGCACCGATGGGATGGTGCATATCTCGCAGCTCGATAGTACACGCGTCAAGCGGGTGGAGGATGTGGTCAAGGTTGGGGATGAGATTACGGTGATGGTCACCGATATTGACCCGGATGGGAAGATTCGGCTCTCGCGTCAGGCAGTGCTTGAAGGCTGGACGCCGGAGGAAGCACGCAATCGGGATCGCCGCGCGCCCTCGTCACCGCCCTCGCAGCGTCCTTCATCGCAGCCGCAGAAAGGAGCTCCTTCGCGCCCCTCTTCAAGGGCGGAAGAGAAACGCGGTTCCCATAAGTCGAAGCGATAGAGCAGGAGTTTTCTATCGTTGACTCCGCTGCAAAAACCCTGAAGTTTTACCACGAAGACACAAAGTCACAAAGTTTCCTTTTCATTTTTAACTTACTTACTCTTGTGCCTTCGTGTCTTTATGGTTCAATTTTTACCTTTTACATTAGACTCATCGTTGAAGGCGCCCGAAGAGGGCGCCTTTGCGGTGATCACCACTCTCCCCATGCGCAGGCTCCCGGAGGCGGCGAGGCAGGCAGGTTCCGCTCGTAAGTCCCGCGCCGGGGTTGCATGGACGGTGAGCTTTGGCGTGTCCTATCGCCTCCAGATGGCGGCAGGAAGGTGGTCGCAAAGGCTCATTGGATCTCGACCACGCGCGCGCCGGTTATCTCCTGTAACTGGGCCGGGGTCAGGGCAAACATGGCGTTGGGCGTGCCCGCAGCCGCCCATATCTGCTCATAGCGCAAAAGGTCTTGATCGAGATATGTTTCCATGGGCTGCGGATGCCCCAGCGGCGCCACTCCCCCGATGGCGAAGCCGCTCACCGCACGCACGAATTCAGCATCGGCGCGTTCGACCGGTTCCCCCACATAGGAAGCAAGGCGTTGCTCGTTGACGCGATTGGCCCCGCTGGTCAGGACGAGGATCGGGCGCCCGCTATGTACGGCGCGGAAGATCAGGGATTTTACGATCTGTCCCACTTCAACCCCGACACGAGCCGCGGCCTCTTGCGCGGTGCGCGTGGATTCGGTAAACTCGATCACGGTCAACGCATAGCCTCGGGCGCGCAATGCTTCCTGTACCCGTTGCGCCGAAGGGCTGAGCCTATCCTTGAGATTCTGAAAGGAGCCTGACATGTCTCTTCCCTCTCCTGAACAAGATTTTGGCGAAGTGTATCACAATACGGAGCAAAAACGCTTTGAAATTCGGCTGGGTGAGGAATTCGCTGAATTGACCTACGCCCTCCAGGGAGAGAACACCCTGGTTTTATTGCACACCGGCGTTCCGCCTGCCTGGGAAGGGCGCGGGATCGGGAGCCGCCTGGTGAAGGCGGCGCTGGAATACGCGCGTGCGCATCGCTATCGGATTGTGCCACTGTGCTCGTTTGTCGTCGCTTATCTGCGCCGCCACCCGGAATACAACGATTTGCTCGCGGAAGGATGAGGGAAGGCTGCCGCAGGCGACAGGTACGCAGTTCGGGGTGGCAGGCTGGGGAAGTCGCGAGGGATGCGCCCACCGCGGCTACCTGTTGCTTCCCGCAGGGTGGCGCACAGGGGGCAGTACGCGGCCGCAGGTCCGGGGCAGCAGGCGCACGGGAAGCCCTTCTGGCCGGAAGGCTCCCCTCCCGGCGCAACCGACTCGCGGCCGGAGCCCCTCCGTCCCTTCCCTTTGAGGTATGATTACAGATGATGTCGGATGTCCATGTGCTTTCGGCTCAGGAATGGGAGCATTTTCTTGAGCGTTATCCAGAGGCGCATTTTCTGCAGAAGCGAGAATGGGGAGAGTTAAAGGCCGGTTTCGGCTGGGAGGTGGTGCGTTTTGAGGTGGAGGGGAGCGGCGCGCAGGTGCTTTTTCGCCGTTTGCCTTTGGGCTGGAGCATTGGCTACCTGCCCAAGGGGCCGCTCTTTCCCGGCTCGCAGCCGCCAGTCTCTTTTTGGGCGGCGCTGGACCGTGTGTGCCGTGGCAAGCGTGCGATTTTTTGCACGCTGGAGGCAGACCGCTGGGAGCACGAGGGCGGTTTCGCTTTCCCGCCGCCCTGGCGACCTTCTCCCCGTCCCATCCAGCCGCTGCGCACGCTGGTTGTGGATTTGCGGGGGAGCGAGGCCGAAATCCTGGGGCGGATGAAGCAGAAGACGCGCTATAACATTCGTCTGGCGGAGAAGAAGGGCGTTTCCGTCCGCCCCTGGCAGGATCTGGAGGCGTTCCATCGGCTGATGGAGGTGACGGGGCAGCGAGATGGGTTCGGGGTGCATAGTCTGGAGTACTATCGGCGGGCGTGGGAGCTTTTTCACCCTTCGGGGCAGTGTGAATTGCTGATGGCGGAATATGCCGCTCAACCGCTGGCGGCGCTGATGGTTTTCCGTCACGGGCGACGGGCCTGGTATGTGTATGGCGCTTCCAGCGATCGGGAGCGCAATCGGATGCCGACTTATTTGCTCCAGTGGGAGGCGATGCGCTGGGCCAGGGCGCAGGGGGCCGAGGAGTATGATCTCTGGGGTGTGCCCGACGCCGATGAGGCGACCCTGGAGGCGCATTTTACCGAGCGTCAGGATGGACTGTGGGGTGTCTATCGCTTTAAGCGCGGCTTCGGCGGGGAATTGCGCCGCGCGCTCCAGGC
Organism: Chloroflexota bacterium; assembly: GCA_017743695.1. GTDB lineage: Bacteria > Chloroflexota > Anaerolineae > Anaerolineales > Villigracilaceae > 630D-37. The sequence continues at coordinate 2,963 of JAGHYK010000112.1, read as the reverse complement.
CCATGATCGCGTGTATGCGCCTGCGCTGTATGCTTTCATCCGATACCTGCAACGAGGAGTCTCATGAGCGTTTCGATGCAACCCTTTCGGGGAGATGGGCAGGAGTGGGACAGGCTGATCCAGCGGCTGCCGGCGCCGCACCTGCTGCAGAGCTGGGAATGGGCCAGCGTCAAAGAGCAGTATGGGTGGGAAAAGCGCCCCATGCTGTGGATGGAAGGCGACACGCCGCGCGCTGCGGCCATGCTTTTGCGCAAGCCCCTGCGATGGGGCGGTTTTGCGGCGCGCCTGAGTCTGGTCTATCTCCCCAAAGGCCCGTTGCTGGACTGGGAGGATGTTTCGCTGCGCCAGCAGGTGCTGGATGATCTGCAGCGCCTGGCCCATCGCTTTGGGGCGCTGTTCCTGAAGATCGATCCGGACGTGATCCTCGGCTATGGCGTGCCAGGGCGGGAGGGGGCGCGCGAGGAGGCGACAGGGTGGGCAATCGCTGGTGAGCTGGAACGGCGAGGCTGGCGCTTTTCTCCCGAACAGGTGCAGTTCCGCAATACGGTCTGGGTGGATTTGCGGCTGGAGGAAGCGCAGCTCCTGGCCCAGATGAAGCAGAAAACGCGCTATAACATTCGCCTGGCGGAGCGCAAGGGGGTGTATGTGCGCCTGGCCACCCCGGCAGACTGGCCGCTCCTGTATGAGATGTACGCGGAAACGGCAGAACGGGATGGGTTCATCATTCGCGAGCGCGAGTATTATTACCGTGTCTGGGAGCGATTCAGCCATCCGGAGGGGGAGGCTGCACCGCGCGCCGAGGCGCTGATTGCGGAGGTGGAGGGGGAGGCGGTGGCCGGGTTGTTTCTTTTTTCTTTTGCCGGCCGCGCCTATTATCTTTATGGGATGTCGCGGGCACTTCATCGCGAGAAGATGCCCACCTATCTGTTGCAATGGGAGGCGATGCGACGGGCGCGGGCGCAGGGGTGCACCATGTACGATCTCTGGGGCGCGCCGGATGAATTTCAGGAAGGGGATCGCCTGTGGGGTGTCTTCCGCTTCAAAGAGGGACTGGGGGGGCTGGTCGTGCGCACCCTGGGCGCCTGGGATTACACCATCTGGCCGTTCGGTTACAGGCTGTTCACCTCCTGGCTGCCACGCTGGCGGGCCTGGCAACGGCGAAGATACTCTTATGGAGCATCCGAAACCCGCAAAGAGGTGCGTGAGGGGGTATAATTTTCCTGATGAATGCAACAGTCACTCACGACAGAACCGAAGAGACAATGGAAGCCAAAACGCTTTGGTTTCGCTCGTTGACGCTTGCCGAGCGGATGGAGATGCTATGTGCGTTTACAGAACTTTTGCTGATGGCCAATCCGAGGATCGTGGAGCAGAAAAATGCTGAACCTGTTGAAGGACGTGTTCTCGTCCTTACAGCGGCATCGAGTCCGCTACCTCGTAACAGGCGGAGTCGCGGCGGTGCTCCACGGCGTTCCACGCGTAACGTTTGACCTTGCCTTTGGGGGCTCGCAGACAGGGGGGAGGTTGTCGAGGCGGTTAGCGTGAGGTTCTTTTCGCGTCCTGCGTTCGCTGGCGATGAGCGGGTGGGGGAGTGGGGCGGCCGCGGGTGCTTTTTTGCAGCAGGGCAATTTCTTCGGCGCTCAGGTAGCGCCATTCGCCGGGTTTGAGCGTTCCCAGGCGCAGCGGGCCGAGGCCAATGCGGATCAGGCGCACAACCGGTAGCCCGATCAGGGTGCACATCTCGCGGATCTGGCGTTTTTTCCCTTCGCGCAGCTCGATTTGCAGCCAGGCTCCTTTGCCAAAGGGTTTTTCCATTTCCACGCGCGCCGGGAGCGTGCGGTGACCATCGCTGAGCACCACGCCGTGACGCAGGGCCTCCAGTTGCTCTTCATCCGGGCGGCGCGCCACGAGCACGCGATAGATTTTGGGATGCCCATAGGAGGGATGCGTGAGGCGCTGGGCCAGATCGCCGTCGTTGGTCATCAGCATCAGCCCTTCGCTTTCATAATCCAGCCTGCCGACCGGGTAGACGCGTTCGGGGATGGGGAGCAGATCGCGCAGGGTGCGGCGCCGGTCGCCGGGTTCGGCTTCCAGCGTGGAAAGCACTTTGCGCGGTTTGTACAGGGCGATATAGACCTTCGGCTCCAGGCGGATCGGCGCTCCATCCACGGTGATGCGATCGCGTGCGGCATCTGCTTTTTGTCCCAGGGTGGCGACGATGCCATTGACCTGCACGCGGCCGGCGCGGATCAGTTCTTCGGCGGCGCGCCGGGAGGCGATCCCGGCCTGAGCCAGAATTTTTTGCAATCGTTCTTCCATGCTTTCTAACCTTTCAGTACATGATCGGGAGTGTGGTTCTCTTCGGAAAGTTCCAGGGGTGGCAGTTCCTGGAGGGAACGCAGGCCAAAGTATTGCAGGAAGGCCGGCGTGGTGACGTAGAGGATCGGTCGCCCCGGCCCTTCGGCGCGCCCTGCCTCCTGGATCAACCCTTTGCCCAGCAGGCTTTTGATGACGCCATCGCTGTTGACCCCGCGCACCGCTTCCACCTGGGGACGGGTGATCGGCTGGCGATAGGCGATGAGCGCCAGCGTTTCCAGGGCGGCGCGGCTCAGGGAAGCAGTGGCCTCCAGCCCCAGCAGCCGCTCCACATCGGCTGCCGCCTGGGGCGCAGTCACCATTTGCACGCCTTCCGCGTGATACATCAGACATATCCCATGCCCCTCAAGGCGCGCCTCTAATTCCTTGAGGGCCTGCTGGATTTCATCGGTGCTCACCTGGAGCGCCTCGGCCAGTCGCGACACGCTGATTGCTTCGGGTGCGACGAAGAGCAAAGCCTCCAGACGGGCGCTCAGGGAGAGAGAAGGTTCGCTCATGGTGTTTTTGACTCCTCGGTGGAATGGACGGCGGACGGCAGACCGCGGACGGCGAAGTGGACGGCAGACGGCGGACCGCGGACGGCGAAG
>JAGHYK010000111.1 GCA_017743695.1 Chloroflexota bacterium | reverse complement strand
TCAAAATGCGAGCGCAGGGCATGAGCAAACAGCGTATCCACCAGGCTCTGCCTGGCCCAGCAAGGCCGACCACAGGTCGGCGGTACAGCGGTTGGCCGCCGATACTGTATCGTTCCTTCAGGAAATTCATGGAAAGAAACCCGCTTCTCGCTGAAACTGAGCAAGTGGGAACAATCTTTCACGTAATTGCCTGTTCAGAGAACAAAGTGGGAAATAGACATCGTACAAAATTTCGTTCAAGTGCCTGGGGTGGGAAATCTTTTTCCGCTCAATTGTTTTCGGAATTTCCTGAACGAACGATACATTACCTACTGAACGCAGCAGATTGAGAGCGCAAGATTTCGTGGTATGATACAAGCAGGAGGTGGAAGAATGACGGAACAACAACTTCTTGAGCGTATTACCCTCAACCCCAAAGTTATGGCTGGCAAGCCAGTTATCAAGGGAACACGCTTGACCGTAGAATATGTGCTTAATTTACTGGCCCATGGGGCGACGGTTGCAGAGATTCTTGAAGAATATCAAGGGCTAACCCCCGAAGATATTCAAGCGTGCTTATTGTTTGCCAAAAAATTTCTTGCAGATACCACATTTGTACCATTATTGGAGCCAACGTAAATGCGCTTCCTGGTAGATGAATGCACGGGACCAGCGGTAGCACATTGGTTGCGCGCGCAGAATCATGAAGTTTTTTCCGTGTACGAAGAAGCACGCGGCATGGAAGACGATGAAGTCATTGCGAAAGCGTTTGCCGGGAATTGGATTTTGATCACGAATGACAAAGACTTTGGTGAGAAGATCTATCGAGAACGACGTCCGCATAAAGGCGTGTGCTCTTGCGCCTTGAAGATGAGCGAGCCGTGAATAAAATTGCTATCCTTCAACGCTTGCTTGAAGGCTATGCGGAGCGGTTAACAGACCAATTTGTGGTTGTAACAGAAAGACAGGTTCGTTTTGCTCGCATGGAGTAATGGATGCCTGCCTGACGCGCTTGCATCTGACGCCGCTTCGCTGCGCAAATGAAACGCAGGCTTTGACCGCCGCTTACGGACTCGTGATAGGAAAGGAACCATGCTGACCAGAGAACAAACTTTAGCCCTGCTCAAACAACCGAAAGCATTGTATATGTCTAAGCCCATCGGTCACAAGTTAAGGTTTTTTGGGTCGTGTCAATGGCATTTTTGAGCGGATTTGCTGGTCAGAAATATCAAACTGCAAGTCAGGTATGTAGAAGGTTTTGGGAAGCCTTTTCAGAATGTATCTCTCCAATCGTCGAACGCGTCCCAGGTCGAAGAGCGACAATGCAGCGAACCTGTGCTTTCATCGCTTGGAATCATTTCGCAGCGCGGCTGAAGCGCAGACCATTAGATGTCCTTCTTGCAGAAAAACCGACGCATGTTTGCTTGATCACAGGAGGTTTAAATGCCAGAGAAACAACACATCCCAGATTCTGTAGAGCCGTTCTATTCGGCAATTGTCAATCTGACAGATGCATTTTGCAGCCAACACTTGAACAGCGAATATGCAGAACTGGCTCGTCGAGTAGCCGCAAAACTCGCCAGAAAGCGTCCCTCTCCCATTGTGCGGGGCAAGCCTGAAATCTGGGCTTGCGCAATCATTCATGCGCTGGGGACTGTCAATTTTCTCTTTGACAAGTCACAAACTCCGCACATGAGAGCAGATCAAATATGTGCTCTGTTTGGCGTCAGCCAGAGTAGCTGCGCAAATAAAGCAAAATTTATCCGTGATACGCTAAAGATGCATCAATTGTCTCCAGAGTGGTGCCTGCCAAGCCTGATGGATAAGAATCCTCTGATATGGATGGTGCAGGTCAATGGAATGATAGTGGATATTCGTCAAATGCCCCGAGAAATTCAGGTGATTGCTTACGAAAAAGGACTGATCCCCTACATTCCTGCAGACCGCAAAAGCCCTGGTAAAAGTTAAGCTTTGCCCCTCCAGGTTATGCGCCGCGAGCCGGCCAGGTAGGTTTGAGGTGAAGGTCTCTTATCTTCTCTGCTGCTGCTGAGCCAATCCGTTGATCCGTACAGGAGAAACGCTCACGGCTGGGCGACGGCGTAGACGCGCTCAAACTCCTTCAGAAATTCAGCAGCAATCTGCGGATTGTAGATCACCAGCAAATTCTCATCGTTCTGCTCTTCGGCGCTGGCGGAAAAGTTATAGGAGCCGAAGATGACGATGGCGCGGTCTATGATAAACACCTTGTGGTGCATTTGCCCCGAATTCCCGTCCAGGCGCACATCCAGGCCGGCCTGACGAAACGGATCGAATTCGGTGCCGCGATTGGAAGCCACCTGATCCTTTTCCATCACCCCATGCACCTGCACCCCGGCCTTTGCCCGCTCCAGGATTGCCTCCCCCAGGTCGTTCGCAGTGAACGAATAGGCCAGGAAGTAAATGCTCTCCTTTGCCGAACTCAACAAGGGTAGAATGGCCGCGGCCACCCCATCATCCGGCGAAAAGTAAACCTCCACTCGTGTCCCATCCGGCATCACGACCTTTGGGAAAGGCGTGGCCGCCACCTTATCGCGCCCGAATTTGTCATCCAGGAACATCTCCTCAAACTCTTTCGAGTAATCTGCCGCCACCTCTTTGGAACGGATGCGGATCAGATTGTTGTTATCGCTATAAACCCCCGAATCGGTCAGGTTCGTCGAACCGGTCCAGACTTCCTGCCCGTCAATCACGATGAATTTGTTGTGCATCAGCCCCTGACGGCGATCCCCGATCATCGGGATACCCGCTTCCTTCAGCGTTTCCGGGACGGCGCGGTCCATATTCTCGCTCTCCATCACGAGCCGCACCCGAACGCCCCGCTTGTGAGCGCGCAGCAGCGCATCACGCACGCTTTTCAGACTCAAGCTATAGAGCGCTGCATCCACGCTGACCTGCGCCCGATCAATCGCCTGCACGATCGGCCCATCCACGCCGCCTTCTTTCTCTTTGCTCAGCGGATTGAGCGGATCGGTGAAATACAATTCAAACCAGCTATCGCTCACCCCATATCCCACGCGCAGCGGGATCGGCTTCAATACCGGGGCGCCTGCGACAGCAGTCGGCGAGGTCTCTGTCGGGGTAGCAGGCGTAGCGGTGGCAGGCTGGCCTACCAGTCCTCGCTCCAGGAGCGGAAGCACGTAAAGCAAGACAAAGAAAAGGAGCAGGAAGATCAACGTCGTATTTCGATCCATGCGCACAGTTCGTTTACGGGGCATCTCAGACTCCTGAAAAACAAGTTTTACTGATTATACCCTGTGTTTTTCTGACTCGCCTCAGCCAGTAACTGGAGATACTGTATCCCTCATACGGTATAATCAGAGTGACTCTCTCCGAAAATCCAGCGAGGTCAAGATGCTTTCTCCAACTGTCACCATTACCTATCATCGCTTTGAATTCCAAAAGTGGGAACAAATCCAGGGAGAGACCATCGTCGAAACCCCCGTCTCCCTGACCGTCAACGGGCAGGTCTGGCTGACGCTGATGTGTACACCCACCGACCTGGAAGCACTGGCGCTGGGCTTCCTCTACAACGAGGGCATCATCGAAACGCTGAGCGAGGTGGCAGATGTGCGCCTCTGTGAGCATGGGGATAACGTAGATGTCTGGCTATACCACGCTGCCGAAAGGCCACAAAGCTGGCGACGCACCTCCGGCTGCAGTGGAGGCATGACCTCCATAGATGCACAGGCGCGCTGGGAAAAGTCTATCGAGAACACCGGGCCGCGCCTCACCCCGCAACAGGTAGAATCGCTGGTTGAAAAACTGCTCCAGGAGCAGGAACTGTATCGGGATACAGGAGGCGTGCACTCCTCCATCTTGAGCGATGGCGATCAGGTCTTGCTACGCGCGGAAGACATCGGTCGCCATAACACCCTGGATAAAATCGCCGGGCAAATGCTCCTGAAGGGCATCTGGCCGCCGTTTCGCGTCCTGGTCACCACCGGGCGCATCAGCTCGGAAATGCTCCAAAAAGCCGCCCGCCTGGGGGCCGCGGTTCTGATTTCCCGTACCTCCCCGAATGCGCTTTCCATCGCTCTGGCGGAACGCTACGGGATCACCCTGATCGGCTACGCCCGCCGCCATCGCTTCAATCTCTATACCCATCCCTGGCGCATCGAGCAAAGCACTCTCCTGACCCCCGCACAACAAGCCGAAAATCCTGCCTCGTAGCCTTTCGCTCACCCTTCGATAATCCCACCCCCGATCAGCACGTCCCCCTGGTAAAAAACCGCCGCCTGGCCCGGCGTGACATCCCGAAGCGCCATCTCAAAACGGACTTCTGCCCGATCCTCACCCTGCGGCTCCACCCATCCCGGAACCTCGCGCGCAGTATAGCGAATCTTGACCTCGGCCTGAAACGGCGCCTCCGGCACGCGCCCGCAGGTCCAGTTGATCTGTCCGACGCGCAGACTGCGCTGTCCCAACTCCTCGGCACGACCGACGATCAGCGCATTGGCGCTCACATCTTTGGCGATCACGTACAGTGGATACGGCGCAGCGATCCCCAGCCCCTTCCGCTGCCCGATGGTATAGGCCGCCAGTCCCTGATGCACCCCTATCTTTCGCCCCTGCGTATCCAGGATCGGCCCCGGTTGCAACATCTCCGGCGCATTCCGCCGCAAAAAAGCCCGATAGTCCTCCCCCGCCAGGAAACACAAATCCTGACTATCCGGCCGGCTGGCTGTGGGTAGCCCAAAGCGAGAAGCCAGGGCTCGCACCTGTTCTTTCGTATACTCCCCTATCGGGAAAAGCGCCCGTGAAAGTTTTTCCTGCGTCAGCACATAGAGCACGTAGGACTGGTCCTTGGTGCGATCCACCGCCCGCAGTAGCTCATAGCGTCCGTCTTCGGTGCGTCGCAGGCGTGCATAATGCCCGGTCGCCATCGCCTCCGCCCCAATCGCCAGCGCATGGCGCAGGAGAAAATCCCAGCGAATCTGCCGATTGCAAAGCAGGCAGGGATTGGGAGTCTGCCCACGGCGGTAGCCCTCCAGAAAATACTCCACCACGGTCTGGCGAAAGATTTCGCGCGCATCTATGACGTAGAACGGGATCCCCAGACGAGCCGCCACCCGTCGCGCCAGCGCCATCGAATCCGGCGTACAACAGCGATTGGAATCCTCCTTTCCCGGCTCCGACCACAGGCGCAGCATCATCCCCACGACGTCATATCCCTGCTCCCGTAACAGCGCGGCGGCGACGGAAGAATCCACCCCGCCTGACATGGCAACCACCACGCGCTTCATCTTACCTGCTCCCCTTGCAGGGCACGCGCCTGCTCCACGCAGCGCGGCAAAACATCCAGAAATGCCTCCACCTCCTCTGCTGTCGTTGGTGCGCCCAGCGTCACGCGCAGCGATCCGCCTGCCCATTCCCGTTCCAGGCCGCAGGCCAGCAAGACTTCGCTCGGCTCCGGCTGGCCGCTCTTGCAGGCAGAGCCAGAAGAACAGGCGAAGCCGGCAGCATCCAGGAGCTGGAGCAAGAGATTCCCATCCACTCCCTTGAAGACGAAGGAGGCATGGTTCGGCAGCCGGTAGAGAGGATGACCGGTCAGGCGAGCCTGCGGGATACGTTCCAGCACGCCCTCGATCACGCGCTGGCGCAGACTCTGCACCCAGGCGCGACGCGATTCGCGCTCCTCGACCGCCAGCTCCAGCGCCCGCGCCATCCCGACGATATACGGCACGTTGTGCGTACCGGCGCGTCGCCCGGCTTCCTGACCACCGCCGGTTTGCACGGGCCAGAGCGGCGTGCCCTGGCGCACGTAAAGCGCGCCCACCCCCTTCGGGCCATAGAACTTATGCGCGCCAAGCGAAAGCAAATCCACCCCCAGCGCCTGCACATCAATCGGAAGGTAGGCGGCGGCCTGCACCGCGTCGGTGTGAAAAGGAACCCCCTGCGCCCGGCACAGGGCCGCGATCTCGGCAATGGGATTGATGCTGCCGATTTCGTTGTTGGCATACATCACCGAGACCAGGGCCACATCCGGCCCCAGTGCCTGCTTTACCGTCTCCGGATGCACGATCCCGAAGGCATCTACCTCCAGCCACTCGACCTGAAAACCTTCTTCCCGTTCCAGAGCCTGTGCCGTCCTGGCCACCGCCGCATGTTCCACGCGCGCCGTCAGAATGCGCCGCGCGCCAACCATCTCTCGCCGCGCCCGCGCCACGCCGCGCAAGGCCAGATTATCGGCTTCGCTACCGCCGGAGGTAAACACGATCTCCTGGGGATGGGCTCCGATCAAGGCCGCAATCCGCTCTCGCGCCTCCTCCACCGCGTTCTCCGCCTGCTGGCCGTAAAAGTGAACCGAGGAAGGATTCCCGAAGACCTGGCGGAAATAGGGGAGCATCGCCTCCAGAACACGCTCATCCAGCGGCGTTGTCGCCGCATAATCCAGATACACCCGCTTCATCATGTCCTCCTTCATGCGACCAGCGGCCGGCGCGGGATAAATCGCCCCATCCCCTGCTCGCCCAGCCAGCGATCCCCATCCACGATCAGGCGGCCGCGCAGGAACACCTTTTCCGGATACCCCACCAGCTCCCAACCCTCGTACAGGTTGTAATCGGTGCGCTGGTGGGAATAAGCAACGCCATACGTCAGGCGGCGCTCCGGGTCCCAGATCACCAGATCGGCATCCGAACCGGGCAGGAGAGCACCTTTGCGGGGATACAGGCCGAAAATCTTCGCCGGATTGGTGCTGGTCAGCGCCACAAATTGATGGGGTGTAATGCGTCCGGCGCGCACGCCGTATGTCCAGAGCAGCGGCAAGCGATCCTGCACCCCCGGCACCCCGTTCGGAATCTTCGTGAAATCCCCGGCCCCCAGCTCCTTGCCAGGGATCGCCACCGCTCTTCCCTCGTAAAGGATCGGCTTTGTGCCATCGTAGAAAAACGGGCAGTGATCCGTACCGATCACATCAATCAGCCCCTCCTTCAACCCTTCCCAGAGTCGGGCGTTATCGGCGGCGGTGCGCAGGGGCGGCGAACAGATCCATTTTGCCCCATCCGGGCGGCGCAGGTGATCCTCGGTGAAAAACAGATACTGTGGGCAGGTCTCCCCGAAGATACGCACCCCGCGCTCGCGCGCGTAGCGCAGCATATCCACCTCACCGGCAGCGTTCATATGCACGATATAAAGCGTTGCGCCGCTGACAGCGGCCATCCCTGCCAGGCGCAAGCCAGCCTCCACTGCCCCCCAGGCCGGGCGCGTTCGGGCGTGCCATTCCGGAGCGGTATGTCCTGCGGCCAGCGCCTGCTCAACCAGCGTTTCGATCACATCCCCATTTTCGCAATGAGCCATCACCAGGATCCCATGCTTCTGAGCGATCTGCATCGCCGCGAAAATCTCCTTATCCCCCAGGCGCAGCCGTCCATTATAAGCCGTAAACACCTTGATCGAAGGCATCCCTGCCTCCACCAGCCAGGGCAACTCCTGGGCCAGCGACTCATTCCAGCGCGTCAGATTCATGTGAAAAGAATAATCAATGGCCGCCTTTTTCGCCTTCTCCTGCCAGGCCGCCAGCGACTGATGCAACGTCGGAAAATCCAGAGAAACGAAATCCAGCACCGTCGTCGTTCCCCCGAATGCGGCTGCCTTATGCCCGGTATAATGATCATCGCTGGAGACGGTCCCGAACATTGGCAAATCGAAATGCGTATGGGGGTCCACGCCGCCGGGCGTGATAAACTTCCCTCGGGCATCCAGGATCGTCGCCCCGGGCACCGTCAGCTCGCGTCCGATCTGAGCGATCTTCTCACCCTGGATCAACACATCGGCCTCGAAAATTTCCGAGGCGGTGATCAAAGTCGCATTCTTAATCAAAATCATCTTCACCTCCGGGTTCAAACCTCAGGGATGATTATAACCGTATCCTGGGGCAAAAGGATAAGAAGGAAAAATTCACGGGCGGTCTTCCAGGCCATTTCCCTTTGCCTGGCTGGCTCGTGCTCCATTCAGGCGGTCTTCGGGTGCGCCTTCCCCTCCGACCCGGCGCCACCTGCCGCGCCCGACGCGTTGCTGCCCCTTCCGCCTGAAGATCCCGCCCCCCTGTCCTGTATTCCCCACCATGCCGAACCCGCCTACCCTCCATCTCGCCGTCTCCCATCCCGCCGCCCATCCACCGTTCATCTTGCCGTTTGCTGTTCGCCGTCCCTCCATCGTCCCCCGTCCATCGTCCACCCCGCGGTCTGCCGTCCGCGGTCTGCGCTCTCCATTCGTTTATTCGTTCCCCATTCGTTGA
>JAGHYK010000110.1 GCA_017743695.1 Chloroflexota bacterium | reverse complement strand
GAAGGTGAGGGTGTGCATCCCGTCGCCCACCGTGATGGGGCCGGTGTAGGACTGTGCGGGAGAAGCGTTCAGTGTGTAGGTGAAGGTGTCTATGCCGGAACCCGGCGCAGGGTCGGAGGCCGAAGCGGTGAAGGTCACAGGAGATACATACCACCCCGCTTCGCCCGGCGTCCCGCTCAGGCTGCCTGCAATCTCCGGCGGGACGGTATCCACCCGCGCGCTCAGGCTGCCCATGCGCGAACTATCTCCCCAACTCGATAGCGCCCAGAAAGTAAAGTTGTTCTCGCCTTCCAGCAAGGGCACGTCGCAACTTGCTCCGCTGCAGGCAAAGGCTTCTCCATTGCGCGTACCTTCGATGAGCGTGATGGCGTAGCCCGAAACTGGCTCGCTGGCGGTGAGGGAAAGCACAGGCATTGTGGAACACCAGCCATTGCGCAGCGTGCAACCGTTGAGCGCACCGCTGATGGTGGCTTCGGGATAGGTAACGGTGCGTTGCACCACTTCGGAACGCGTGCCAACTTTGTACCAGTAGGTGGCATCACCACAGGGTGAGCCGGGAGTACGCTCCCAGGTGCAGACAATGCAAGCTCTGTCATCATGTATGTATATGTGTTGGCAGCTATTGCCCGTCGGGTCGGGTTTTGCCCACACACCCCAGTCGTAGGTTTCGACATAGCTTTCGGTGCGCGTGCGGTCAGGGCCGAGATAGTCGGCCAGGGCCGGGAAGGCCACAAACAGCAGGACAATTAGAATCAGAACTGGAATGAGAATTCGATTGATTGATTGATTGATTGATTGATTGATTGATTGATTGATTGATTGATTGATTGAGGCGTGGCATGGTCTTTCTCTCCGGGCAAGGGGTGGCACAAATTTTAATCCGAAGGCGGGAGGGTGTCAAGGAAAAGCAGACAGGCATGCACGTATTACTTTCAGGTATACAGTCATCGTGACGCAATTCCAACAGCCCATCTCCAGCGCAGCAGCCCTCCTATCCCGCCTGTTCCAGGGCGTATGCAGCTCGCAGGAGTTTCGCTTCCTGCCAGTGACCAGCCACCAGTTGCACGCCTATTGGCAGTCCGCGTTCATCCTGACCATAGGGGAGCGAGAGTGCCGGCAGGCCACTCAAATTGAAAGGCGCCGTGAAGCGCGTCATCTTGGGGGCATAGGCCGCTGAATCCAGGCCCTCGATTTGCGCAGCCGTAGTCGCCGTAGTCGGGAGAAGCAACAGGTCAAACTCGCGGAAGAATAGCTCAAAATAGCGTCGAACCTCGCTCTGGGTGCGGCGGGCCAGTACGTAATCGGTTGAAGTCGTGGCGCGCCCGCGCTCCAGTCGCTGACGCACATCTTCCCCGAACCATTCCGGGTGCTGCGCCAGGCGTTCACGATGCACCGCAGCCGCATCCGTGATCACCATCAGCCCGTTCGCCTGGGCCGCGGCAAGAAGCGGAGTCACCTCTTTTTCGATCACCTGCGCTCCCAGGTCTTCCAGGCGCGCCGCCGCCGAGCGCACCCGCTCCAGCACGATCGCGTCGCTGGCCTCAATATATTCCCCGACTGCGAGCCCGACGCGCCAGCCCGTCACCCCAGCCTCCAGCATGGGCAGAGGCTCCTCCAGCGGCACATCCTGGGAGGCCGGGTCTTGCGCATCATAGCCAGCCAGAATCTGATACAGCAGGGCTGCATCGGCGACGGTACACGTCAAAACGCCCACGTGATCCAGGTTCCAGGAGAGGGGCAGGACGCCGCGCGTGCTGATGCGCCCAAAGGTGGGCTTCAGCCCTACCACCCCACAAAGAGAGGCCGGAATGCGCACGGAGCCCCCGGTATCCGTGCCCAGGGCTGCCGGCACCAACCCTGCCGCCACCGCCGCCGCGCTTCCACTGGAAGAGCCACCCGTGATGCGCTGCGGATCGTGGGGATTACGCGCCGGGCCATGGTGCGGATTGATGCCCGTGATGCCCAGCGCAATTTCGTGCGTATGCGTTTTCCCCAGGATGACCGCGCCCGCCCGCTTCAGCCGACGCACCACCTCCGCATCCTGTAGCGCCGGCCGCTCCCCAAAGAATCGCGGGGAACCAGCCGTCGTTGGCAGGCCGGCCACATCCATCAGGTCTTTGATCGCCAGCGGGACGCCGGCCAGGGGTGTCTCAGGCGAAGGGAACGTAGAGGGTGGTTCAGCGAAGCACAAAAACGCGTTCAAGCGCGGGTTTTCGGCCTCCGCCCGCGCCCGAAAGGCGGCAAACAATTCGGCCGCTGTATATTCGCCACGGCGCACAGCCTGAATCGCATCCTGCAGCGTCACTGGGAGCATAAGCAATCACCTCCGGAGAAAGATGGGGCAATTGTACCGTGAACTGGGGCGCAGACCGTGGAGGCGAAAGATGAACGGTAGCGCGTAGACAGTAGAGAGCTACGCCCGGCCTCAGTTCAGCTTGAAGACCCTGGCGTAGACATCTGCGCCGTAGCTCGTCTCCAACGGTACGCCTTCCCGAATCTTAAACGTGCGTCGCCGATCCGGCATTCGTTCTGCCCGCAGGAAAAGAACGTTTTGCGCCTGCTGTTGCCAGAGCTGATGGGCAAATTCGTAAAGGTGCGTGACGTAGAAAATTTTGACGCCGGCCTCCAACAGCGCGCTTACCACCTCTCTGGCGATCTCGGATCCCTCGCGCTCATTGGTGCTGGAAAAGGACTCGTTGAGCAAGAGAAGGCTGCCCGGCTTCAAATGGTCAATGAGCAGGCTCATGCGCTTGAGTTCCTCTTCAAATTTGCCGGATTCGAGCTTCTTATCCTCCTCGCGCGCGAAATGCGTAAACACACCCGCCGCCAGACTGGCTGAAAAGGAGGTAGCAGGGACGAACATGCCGGCTTGCATCATCAACTGGGCCAGGCCAACGCTGCGCAGGAAGGTCGTTTTTCCCCCCTGATTCGGCCCGGTGATGACGATCAGCGTTTTCCCATCGGCGGCGAGATCGTTCTCCACCACCTTACGCTTCATGGTGAGCGCCAGCGAGGGATCATAAAGGCCCGTCGAGGAAAAACGAGGCTCCCCCGGCGGCGCAATCTGGGGAAAGGTGAGCGACTCGCCGAGCCGGGTAAGCTGTTCATACAAGTTGAGACAGCCCAGGTAAAATGAGAGCTCCCAGCGCAGCACATGGAAGAAGCTCTCAATATGGGCAGCAGCCTGGGCGGCAGCATTTGCCACCCGCGCCAGCCCTCGATTGCGCAATTCCTCCAGCACGCGAGCGCCGTGATCGTCGCGAGGATGAAGAGAGAACGTATAGACGGGTGAACGCTCGCTCAAGAGGCGCTTGATCCAGCCCTCCGGCTCATTCGGTTTGCACAACATGTACCCCGTGCCCTCATTCCCTCTGCCCAGCCGGGCGCGGAGCAGCACGCCTTTGGGGAAGCGCAATGCCTGGACGTGCTTTTCAACTGTATCGAGGTAAGCATCATCCAGCTCCTGCTGGATCATCGAAAAAAAGCGTCGAAAGCCAGGGGAAGCGAAGGTCGCCGCATGTTCGTCTGCGAGCTTGCGTAGCTTTCTCAAAAGTTCCAGCGAAACCTCCAGCATGTGCTGGGCGCCGCTCAGGATAGAGCCGGGGCCAGCATGTCGCGGCGAGATCCACAACCATTCTTTGCGTTTCCGCTCCAGGAATTCGATGGGAATGTTATACAGCGATTGCACCACCTCCGGATGAGCCAGGCAATCCTTCAAAATCTCCTGACGATAGAGGATGACCTGTGGCTGGTCAGAACCGAGGAAGAGCACACGACGGCTGACATCCAGCAGGAACGCATCCCCTTTTGACATGGCCGAGAAAAGCACATCCAGCCCCAGGTCCTGAGTGAGATCGGCTGCCTGAGGCGGTAATGGCTGAGAAGGATCAAAATCGCGATCCGGATACAGGAGAAAGACTTTCATGCGTGAATACGCTCCCTGATCTGAGCATAGGTCAGGCGATGCTTGTACGCCAGCGAACGGGCATAAGCCAGCCCATCCGCAGCTTTGCGCACAATCTGAAAAGTACGAATGGCCGGATCGTGCGGGTCCACCATCGCCACCATGCTGACAGTCTTCTCCCCCAACGAAGCCAGTTCATCCAGAAAAGTCACCCACACGCCGATCACATCCAGGTCGAGCAGACGGCGCATGATTTCCTTGCTCAGGAAAAGGGCATCCTGCAAGGTCGTCGAGAAAAATATCTCGTTCAGCACGAACAAACTGTTCGGGGTCGCCTGGGCCAGCATCTCGTGAATGCGCACCAGATCATCCTCCAGTTTGCTCCGCAAGCTACGCACGGTTTCCACCCGCTGGAAGTGCGTGAAAATCTGATCGGGCAGGAAAAGATGCGCCTCGCGTCCGGGGATGGGACAGCCCAGACTGGCCAGATAATGGAGCTGGGCGAACATGCGTGCGAAGGTGGTTTTACCGCCCTGGTTGGGGCCAGTGACGACCAGGATGCGCTCTCCCGGCTGGAGGGAAAAGTCATTCAGCACCACGCGCCGAGGCGCCTGCACGCGATGCGCCAGCACCAGATCAAATCCATCCCGTACCCACTCGGTTTTTTCTACGGTGCTTACCTGGGGATAGCAGAAGGGCAAGCCTTCCTGCCTGAAGGGGGCGATAAAATCCAGGTAAGCCAGATAAAACTGAATCTCGCGGTCAAAGGCCAGCAACGTTGCATCCAGGAAAGAAGGATATCGCGTGCAGAATTGCGCCAGAGCCTGGAAGGGTTCGGGATAGAGTTGAGCAACCGCCTGGAGGATTTGCGCCTCGATGTGGCTCATCCCTGAACTTTCCGGGAATTTGACCAGATAGCTATCCACATCTCCTTGCTGGAATCTCTCAAAGGTTTTCTCAATCTCGATGCTGTAATCTGTTTCCCCTTCGTAGCGTTTGACGCGAAATTTTCCAATTTCGATGATCACGCAGTATTCCAGCTCGCTCAAGGCACGCTTGACCTGCTGCGCCTCGGCGAAAAACGCCTGAAAGGCCTGCGAGGCGGCATACTCCTGCACCCAGGCGCGAAAAGCCAGAAGTCCGCGCGAGGCGAGTGGGAGCTGGGCAAGATCGCGGGCCAGCGTGGTCACAGCCTCCCCATATACCAGCGCCGCCTCCAGATACCAGCCCTTCTTGTGATCATCGAAATCTAGCTTCTCGATCAACCCCAGGTAGCGACGCACCGTGCTCATTCGCTCGGCAAACACCTTGATACAGCGCATGGTAGCCTCATGCTCAAGGTCCTGCATCACCTCCTGCCGATAGCGCACCAGCTCCGCATCGCGCAGCGGCGTCCAGAAAAAGGGCTTCAGGTTGTATTCCTGCCGCGAGGCAGTAATGGCCTCGATAAGCTGATCGAGATTCAGGTCCGCGAAGAAGGCGGGAGGTTGGGATGCAGGCTGCGAGACATCCTCTGGAAAAGGCAAAATATGTTGAAAGGTGTTCTGCATCTTCGATTTGGTGACTCCTTTCGACAAAAAAGCCTCCACGAAGGTCATCCTTCGCAGAGGCCATCAGCCAGCACGGCGGTTAAAGGCGAGCCTCATCGCCGACTGGATTCGATTTTAGCCCTGATAAGCGAAGACGTCAAGGAAACGGCCTGCCAGGCAAGGCAAAACCCTCTATGCCTGTGGCGCAGGGATGGTTTCCGCTTTGGGCTTGCCTGTTTGGGAAAGGAAGAAAACGACGATAAAGTAGAGGAAATAGGCAAAAACTTCGGTTAGCGAGGGGTTCCCATTGTAACCGAACAAAGCAGTCAGGAATTGCCCGAGCAATGATTTTTCATTGAGGATGTGGTTCATGTCCCACACATGTTCAATGATTGCCGGGATCCATCCCACTTCATTCAGTTCATGCACCGCATGTGCCACCAGGCCAGCCGCAAACAGGATCAGAAGCACCCCGGTCACCTGGAAGAAACGGCGCAAGTCAAGACGGACAGTGGTTGCAAACAGCGACCAGCCCAACAAGATCGCAGTGCTCAATCCTAAAAAGGCGCCAACGATGGTCTGTGCGGCGTCGGAAGCGAACAACGTCGCGGTCAAGAAGAGCGCCAGCTCAACCCCTTCGCGCAAGACCGCTACAAACGCCACCAGAAACAATGCGCGTTTGCTACGAATATGCGCCGCCCGTTGAACGTCAGCCTCCAACTGACCTTTCAGTGTACGCCCCACCCGGCTCATCCAGAAAATCATCCATGTGAGCAGGATAGCGGCCAGGATCATGGTGAGGCCCTCGAAGATCGGTTCAGCCGCCCCCTCCAGGGAAAGCCCCAAAAGGTTGAGCAGGATCGCCGTGACCAGACTGATCCCGGCAGCGCTCAAGACACCCAATCCTACGATCGGTTTGAGGTCTTCCCGACGTATCTGGCGCAGGGCGCCCAAAACAATCCCGACGATCAGCGCGGCTTCAATGCCTTCGCGCAAAGAGAGTAAATAGCTTGCCAGCATGTATATCTCCTTTTGAAAGGGCATGAGGATATGCCGTATTATACCCACACCCTTCCCAAAAAGCAAGATTTTTGTCAATAAATTGATAGATATTCGTCACCTTTACCTGCCACAGGCGAGGGCGAACTGGCGTTCCAGGGAAAGCCTGAAGCCGGAACAGTGTGGGGAAAAGCGCTCTCTTCGCAACGGGGCCGGCGAGAGGTGAAAGATCCCTCCTGAACAAAGAAGACAAAAGTTCAGTTATACTTACGCCATGCCTCTGCTCTCTGGACTGGGAATTGCTGCGCTACTTTCAGGGATACTCGCCGTCTTCCAGGATGGCAACGGGTGGCGAGGAGCCCTGGCTTTCTTTGTCGTGCTGGCGCCGGGCTGGCTGATCCTGGAGCATTTAAGCGCATCCGAAAAAAGCGCCCTTTTGCGACGACTGCTCCTGGCTTCCTTTTTGCTCCGCCTGGCATTGGGACTGGGGCTATACCTTGGGCTTTCACGCTACGGCTACCCGAACGAGCAGGAACGCGCCGGCTACCTCTTCACAGATGCCTACCGTCGCGATCAGCAGGCCTGGGAGCTGGCTCAAAGCAATCGCCCCCTGACAGATGCTTTTCAGCAACGCTTTTACGCCGATCAATATGGGGGACTGCTGGCACTCAGCGCGGCCCTCTACCGCTTTCTCTCCCCCGATGCCCATCGCCCGCTGCTGATCGTGGGGCTGGGCGCATGGATAGGCGCCCTGGGAATCCACTTCTTCTGGAAAAGCGCACAAAAGCTACTTTCCCCGGCCGCGGCCCGCAATGCAACCTGGCTCTTCGCCTTTTATCCGGAGATGCTGTTGCTCAGCGCATCGCAAATGCGCGAACCGTTCCTGATCACCTTTGGCACCATGCTACTCTTTGCCCTGCTTCAGTATCAGGGTAAAAAGCGCATTTCTGCCAGGATACTTGCAGGATCGCTGGCCGGCTTGCTGCTGATCTCGCCCGGCACAGCCCTGGCCTTCGGGATAGCCCTGGGATTCTGGCTATGGTTGGAAAGCGGCAGATACCTTTCGCCTCGAGTATGGCTCATTGTAGGGCTGATGACCCTGTTGGGGATGCTCCTGTTCAGCCTGAGCGTGGCCGGCATTTCGGTTGAAAAGGGACACGTTCTGGAAGTGTTGGGGGAATGGTCACGCCTGGCTGTGCGCTGGAGTGCCTATCAGTTGGAGCGTAGTTCTGGTTGGGTGCAGAAGCTATTCCGAGAGACGCCGCCGGCCTTTCAAATTCCCTTCATCATTGGCTATGGTTATCTGCAGCCGGTGCTGCCCGGCGCCTTCATCGAGCCCAGCATCCCGATCCGCAAAGCGATCTCCATCCTGCGCGCTACCGCATGGTATGCGCTTCTGCCGCTGCTGATTTTTGCGTTTCGCGCCGTCTGGAAAGCACCCGCAACGGAACGAAAGCGCTGGCTGGCCTTCCTGGTGATTACCTGGGTGTGGATGACAATTGCCTCTTTGCGCGGTGGCGGCGATCAATGGGATACGCCGCGCTACCGCCTTTTCTTTTTGACCTTTCAGGCCATGCTGGCCGCCTATGCCTGGGAAAGGCGCGATGTCTGGTGGTCACGCCTGCTATGGATCGAGGGATTTTCCCTGGCCGTTTTCTTCCAGTGGTATCTCAGCCGTTACTACCACATCGGCGGACGCCTGCCGTTCTTCACTATGATCGGGATCATCTTCGCATTCGCCATCCTGATCATTTCAGGCAGCCTGCTCTGGGATCGAATGAGAAAAAAGGCAGGATGGGAAAGGGACGATGGGCGGTAGACGGTGGACGATGG
>JAGHYK010000109.1 GCA_017743695.1 Chloroflexota bacterium | reverse complement strand
ATAGCTATTTTCTTGTTTCCGATGAACTCTACCGCCAAAAGCGCTCTCTACTTTTATCATTGTTCTCTAACGATTACTCCGGCTTCGGGTGAAAAATAGACGTAAACTTGTTGCCCCAACGACAGGCCGGCTGTAGCCTCGGCTGGCAGATCTACCCGGATCATCTCATCACCCTGAACCCGCAAAGAGACCCGCACGATAGAACCCAGAAAAGTGAGTGGCTCTATACGGCCTAACATTACATTAGCACCGGAGGGGACATCGGTTTGTGAAGTTGCAAGTCCCATGGCCGCCGGACGGACAGCCAGGACAGCCTGGATGCCACTTGGCCACTTTATGGCATCATCAACTCGAAAAACGTGATCATGCCAGAGAAAACGACCTCCTTCACCAATTTTTCCTTGAAAGAGGTTATTGGTTCCCACAAAGCGAGCGACAAACAGTGTCGCAGGTCGCTTGTAGATTTCCGCTGGTGATCCTACCTGTTGAATAATCCCCTGATTCATGACTACCACGCGGTCAGAAATAGAGAGAGCTTCCTCCTGATCATGGGTAACATAAATCGTGGTGATGCCCAGGGTTGTCTGGATGCGCCGAATCTCTATGCGCAATTCTTCCCGAATCTTGGCATCTAAAGCCGAGAGTGGCTCATCCAGAAGCAGGACTTTAGGGCGCTTGGCCAGGGCTCGCGCCAGGGCTACCCGTTGTTGTTGTCCGCCAGAAAGTTGCCGCGGATAGCGTTCTTCCAGCCCACGAAGTTGAACCAGATCCAGCAGCTCAGCAACCCGTTGCCTTTGTTCGACTTTTGGACTGCCTTTAATCATTAGGGGAAATGCGATGTTTTGGCCCACAGTCATATTGGGGAAGAGAGCATAAGTCTGAAAAACCATGCCCACATCGCGACGTTCGGGAGGAACGTCGTTGACCACTTGGCCATAGAGGTATACTTGCCCGCTATCCGGTCGCTCGAATCCGGCGATACATCGCAGAATGGTGGTCTTACCACACCCCGATGGTCCAAGAAGAGAGACAAACTCGCCTTCTTCCACCTTCAAACTAAAGTCTTGAACCGCCGTCACTGAGGAGCCAAAACGTTTAGTGATCCGTTCCAAACCAAGGGACACTGTTCCCATTCAAGTTCTCCCGTGCTCTATAGTTCATCATCCCTTCACTGCCCCTCCCCCAAGTCCGCGTACCAAATATCTTTGCACAAAAAACGAGGCGATGATAACCGGCCCAATAGCCAGAATGATTGCGGCAGACATCTGGCCCATCTCAATCCCTCGAAAGGTCCAATACCCGGCAATACCAACAGGGAGAGTACGACTATGCTTTCCTGTCAGCAGCAAAGCATAGAACAAGTCGTTCCAAGAAAGAACAAAGCCAAAAAGAGCCGCTGCACCCAGGCCAGGCCGTATAGTGGGAAGCACAACACGATAGAAAGCCTGCCATTGGGTACAGCCATCCACCATAGCCTGCTCTTCCAATTCTGGTGGCACATCATCAAAGAAACCAATGAGAAACCAGGTTACCAGGGGTAAGATAAAAGTAAGATGCGATGCAACTACAGCCCATAAGGTATCGAGCAAACGGAGAGTGTACATCAGCAAAAAAAGCGGGACGATCAGCGCAGCGGGGGGCAACATCTGAGCCAGCAGCACAGCAAAGCGGGCACCATCACCGCCGGTACGAAAACGCGAGAATGAATATGCTGCTGGTGCTCCTAGCAGGAGCGAAAGCAGCACGGTCACAGCGCCAACAATGATGCTATTCAGCACCTGACGCGGGATTTCTGAATGCAACATGGCCTGCCAGTTAGCCAATGTCGGTGTAAAATTCCAATCCAGCGGTCGATTAAGAGCGGCCTCCGTCTTGAAGGATGCCAGTAATGTCCATAGGTAAGGGAAAATGACAATGGCAAGCGCCAAGCAGAGAATAAGCAAAATGATGGCTTGGGTAGCGAGGCGGCGGCTTATCATGTTGCACTCCGACGCAAGACATAAAACAAGATGATCACCAGGATGAGCACAACGATGATCAAGGTATAAGCCATGGCCGCCGCCTCACCCATACGAAAGTACAGGAAGCCGACTCGATAAATGTGATATTGGATGGTTTCGGTACTCTCGCCTGGTCCACCTCGGGTAATTGCGTACACATATTCATAGACCTTAAAGGCATCCAGCATGCGTATCACCACAGCAGCCAGGATCACCGGGCGCATCAGCGGCAAGGTAACATAGCGCACCATATTCCAACCCGAAGCACCATCCACACGGGCCGCCTCGAACGGTTCTGTGGGGAGCGCCTCCAAACCAGCCAGTAGTAGCAACAACATGAAAGGCGTCCATTGCCAGACATCGATCAGCGCCAGAGAAAACAGGGCCAATCGAGAGCCAAACCAGTCCACGTGAATGCCGAGTGCTTTCAATGCCTGAGGGATGATGCCCAGTTGTGAGTTGAGCAAGAAACGAAACATCAACCCAACTGCAATAGGGGTGATAAACATGGGCGTGAGAAGTAACGAGCGAAACAAATGGCGTAGTGGAGTTGCGCGATGATGCAAGAGCAGCGCTAACCCGAAACCCAGAATGAGTTCCAGCCCTACTGCGACCAGGACAAAAGTCACCGTGTTCCCAATGGCTCTCCAATACGAGGGGTTGGCGAGCAGGCCAAGGTAATTGGCTGCGCCAACCAGTTTCGCTTGCCCGATAGCGGTAAGGGTATAGTTATGCAAAGAAACCCATAGGGAAAAGGCCAGAGGATAGCCGATTACCGCGCCGAGCACCAGCACAAGAGGTGCAAGCAAACGATATTTCAGGTGGAGCAAGGGATGCATAGGTTTCACGGCAACTACTGAGAACTCTTTTGGCAAACACCGAAGGACTTCGGGGTGTTTATGGCCTGGCGCTGATCTCTCTGGTTTTTTCAGCCGCGGCTTTCAGAGCCTGAGCTACGCTCATCTCGCCGGCAACAGCGCTATTCAAGTAGGTACCCACTTCATTAATAATCTCTTCAGCATGCGGTCCACGCGCCAAAGGCTCTGCGTCCTCCAGAATTTTTAACACGGTTTCATAATAGCCTTTTCCAAAGCCCTTCTCCCAAACCTCGGTATCGGTCATAACGCTCACGCGAGTAGGCGCCCCCCCCATAATCACCCGCTGTTTATCCACCATCTTAGAGGTAAGCCAGGAGACAAACATCCAGGCCGCGTCTTTGTTGGGAGTGTTATGAGGGATAGCCCAGTGCCAGGTGCCCAACACCGCTTTGCCCCCAGGCACTTCATACAGCGCAAATTTTCCCGCCAGATCGCCCGCCGGCCCGCCAGGTTTGTTCAAAGTTGGCAACATCCAGTTATAGGAGATCATGGTGGCTGACTCCCCAGCAGCCATGGAGCGCAAGGATTCGTCGAAGCCCCAGTTGAGCGAATCGGGTGGCGCAGCGGTCTTATACATTTCGATGTACAGTTCGAGCGCCTTCTGTGCTGCTTCGTTGTCAATGATTACATTGCCTTGCGCATCCATCAGGTCGCCGCCCGCAGCATACAGCCAGTTTTTCCACTCCTCGAACACTTTGTAGCCCCGTTGTGGTTGCATGGCTGCGCCGTAAATCCCCTGTTCTTTGAAGAATTGCCCCACCTGTACGTAATCTTCAAGCGTGGTGGGCACAGTCAACGGTTTCCCGTACTTTGCCTGATATTTGGCCTGATAGTCCGGATTGTCGAACAAGTCCTGGCGAACGATCATGCCTAAGGCATAGTTGTAGTAGGGGACGCCATAGACTTTCCCATCCACCACGCCAATTTCGCGCACTGGCCCGACGAAGTCATTGAAGTCATAGCCCGGTGTGGCAGCGATATATTCATCTAAGGGGGTGAGGAAGCCGGCTTTAGCGAATTCGTCCATCCAGGGGTTATCTACAATGATGATGTCATAGGTTGCCTGAGGCGCCAGGAAGGAGGTCAAGATTTTATCCCGCATTGCATCGTAGGGCATAGCGTCAAATTTGATTTTGATGTTGGGATTTTCGGCCTCAAATTGGGGGGTTAACTGCGCCACGATGTCATAATCTGGCACCTGCTCCATGATCACAGTGAGTGTTACTGTCTCTGAAGGGGGCGCGGGGGGAGCTGTTGTAGCCGCAGCTGCCGGCGTTTCTGCTTCGGATGCGGGCGTCGCAGCAGGTGTGGGTTTAGGTCCACAGGCTGTTATCCCCAATGCCAGCGCAAGAAGGATGGTAATGAGCAATTTTCCTTTCATGGGAACCTCCGTAAGTTTGAAAATCGAAGCGGATCAGAAATAGGGTCACAGCAGGAATTCTTGTTCTTCAATCCATCCATGCACCTCCGTTTACATTGATAGCTTCACCCGTGATGAAATCGGCCTCGCTGGAAGCCAGAAAGACCACCACCTTTGCCACATCTTCTGGCGTTTCCAATCGTTGCAAAGGAGTATCCGCAATGTATAGTTGTCTGACTTCCTCCACGCTGATTCCGCGCAAGGTGGCTTCCCATTGCAGTTCTCGCTCTTGCATGGAAGTCTGCACGTAACCGGGGCAGACGGCGTTGACCAGGATGCCATGAGCGGCCAGCTCTCCGGCCATGGCCTGCGTCAGGCCCACCACGGCGAACTTGGAAGCCACATAATGAGCCAGGAAAGGGGCGTTGCCGCGTTTACCGGCCATGCTGGCAATATTGATGATCTTGCCTCGCAGGCCGCTTTGCCGATCCACTTCCTGGCGCATCATTTGTCGGGCAACCGCCTGGGAGCATAAAAAAGTGCCCTTGGCGTTGACCTCCATGTTGAAATCCCAATCCCTTTCGGTAAGGTTCACAAAACGATTCATGGTGCTGACGCCGGCGTTGTTGCACCACACATCAATCCGCCCTTTTTGCTCCAGGATCGACTGAAGAGCCGCTTCGATCTCTTGAGGGTTGGTTACATCTAGCCTTGAAGCAAAAGCAGAGCCCCCCGCCGCCTGAATTTCTGCCGCTACCTGTTCGGCTCCCGCTTGATTCACATCGGTTACAGCCACCCAGGCACCCTCAGCCGCCAGCGCCAGGGCGATTGCCCGCCCGATTCCTGCGGCTGCACCGGTTACTGCTGCGACTTTTCCTTCCAGCCTCATTGCTCACCTCCACCTGTGATTTCAAGTAACTTTGGAAATTTTTCTTTCAGCGACTCATAGATTTCGCGATAGAGCGCAAACAATCGCTGATACCGCTCATGGTGCTTTAAGTCTGGTTTTGTGACTTGTTCGATAGTGATAAATCGCTCGATTTCTCCCCAATCCTGAAAAACCCCTACGCCCATGCCCGCTACGAAGGCTGCTCCGAGAGATGAACCAGGATGGCGGGCGATCTGCTCCAAAGGCAACCCCAACACATCTGCCGTGATCTGCCGCCACAAGGTAGAGCGCGCGCCCCCGTTGGTCACGCGTGTCCGTTTAACCGTGAGACCTCGTTCGGCCAAAACCTGGAGATGATGATAGAAACCATACGAGATGCCTTCCAGAATAGCCCGGTAAAGGTGAGCGCGCCGGTGGGTTAAGGTCAGACCGAAGAAAAGCCCGCGGGCGAGAGGATCGAAAATGGGTGTTTTCTCGCCCAGGAAGTAAGGCAACAGGATCAAACCCTCTGCGCCGGCAGGTATAAGAGCAGCTTCAGCATCCAGATCGGCGTAACTGACATCAGGAGCAAACTCCTGGCGAAACCATTTGATGATGCTTCCACTGGCAGCCATGCAGCCATTGATCAGGAACTTGCCAGGAATGACATGGTAGTCCAGAAACAGCCGCGGATCCACTTCCAGGTGGTCCAGGCAATAGAGAATATCCCCGGCGCCTCCCAGCTTGATCAGGAGATCGCCGTGATCTTTCAACCCGGCTGAGAAAGCAGAAGCGATATGATCGGCGCTGCCCGCGACGACTGGCGTGCCCTCCTTAAGCCCTGTGACACGGGCAGCCTGTCGGGTGACCGTTCCAACGACTTCTGCTGGCCAGTGTACCCGTCCCAACCATTCCCTCGATATAGTGGCCATCGCCAGCAGATCGTCATCCCAGTCCTCCTGATGCAGGTCAAAAAGACCGCTTTCCAGCGCCCAATTGCGCTCGATGGAGCATTCCCCCGTCAGGCGATAAACGATAAAATCATAGGAACCCATGACCCGAACGGCTCGTGCCATCGCCTGCGGCTCATGACGGCGCAACCAGAGCAATTTGGGGCCGATACTTTGCTGGGTGATGGCGCTGCCGGTGCGCTGCAGAATGTCTGCCGGGTCGAGTCGGGCTTTAAATATCTCGATCTCCTGGAAGGAGCGGGCATCATTCTGCTGGATGGAAGGGCGCACCACCTGCCCCTCCTGGTCCAACAAGATCAGGGTTGGCACCATACCGCTGATCCCCACCCCTGCAATGGATGTGGATGGGAGCCCTGTCTGGTCCAGACAACGGCGGATCACTCCTGCTACGTTTGTCCACCATTGCTCTGGGTCCTCTTCAGCCCAGCCAGGTTGAGGAGAGTACAGGGTGGCGGGTAGTTCTGCCTCGGCCACAATAAAACCATCTCTATGACAGAGAATGGCCTTGGTGGCCGTGGTGCCAATATCGATCCCAAGCAAGTGATCAGTCACAGTGTCGCTCCTAATGGGATGCACGTACCTCACGGACAACAGCCATAAAAGCGCGCACTCGCTCCAAATCCACCGGGTTCCAGGTGTACCCATCCACCTTCAGGCTGGAGCCAACAATCACCCCATCCACTACGGATAAGAATTGCCGGATGTTATCTATTTTGGCCCCTGTGTTGAGCAACACCGGCACCTGTTCTCCTACATGAGCCTTTACTTCAAGGAGGGAGGAAAGGTCCGGCTCAGCGCCAGCCATGGGACCGGAGACAAGAATGGCATCGGCCAGGGAAGAGACGACAGCGCTCCGTGCTACAAGCCCTACCGGCCGGTTCCCGAGGGGGGAGGCGAATTCAGGGGTGACGTTATAGAACACCTTGAGATGCGTTGCCCCAATATAGCGACGGTAACGCAGAACGGCACCGACATCGGTGTTCCATAGTCCCATATCGCTATCGTAAACGCCTGTGAAGACTTCACGCACAAAGGAAGCGCCCGTAGCCAGAGCGATAGCAATAGCGGCCTGTGGATCCCACAAAAAATCAGCGCCAAAGGGGCGATCTTTGGGCGCCACCTCCGCGATCACTCGGGACATCACAGCGACCGCCTCCGCTCCGGCCTTGAGCGTGTAAGGCCGATCCCCTTCGTTGCAAAAAAGAAGCCCATCTACCCCGCCTTCCAGGAGCTTTGCTGTATCGGAAGCGACGCTCTCCAGGATACCGGCAACCCCCCGTTTTTCGTCATACAGGGGAGTGCCGGGCAGGGGCGGAAAATGCACCATGGCAATTACAGGTTTCTCTACCTCAAAAAGTTCTTGTAGCACAGATTTCATCGTTATATCTCCTTGTGGTGGTGAATTAAGCCAGAATGACTTCTATGTTCATTTCTTGCAGCCGTTTCACAATCGTGGCATCCAGGGAAGCATCTGTGACAATCTTGTGAATGGCGGACAGGGGAGCTACTGATGCAAAGACCACCCGGCTAAATTTGCGGGCATCAGCAACCAGGATACGCTCTTTGGCCATGTTCAGCATGGCTCGTTTGACCAGCGCATCCTCCAGGTTGAATTCGGTCAGGCCTGCTTCAAAGCTAACGCCTCCGATCCCCAGGAATAACTTGTCAACGAAAAAGTCCTGAAAAGCGCGTTCGGCCAGATGCCCGATAAGCGATAACTCATTCGGGCGAAGGATGCCGCCCGTTAATATCAGTCGTATGTCTGACTGGTTGGCCAGGGCGTTGGCGATATGTAAGCTATTCGTGACGATGGTGAGATTATGTTTCCCTTTCAGATGACGCGCAACTTCCAGCGTGGTTGTGCCCACGTCTAAGGCGAGGCTGTCGCCATCGTGAATCAAGGCAGCAGCAGCCTGACCAATCCGCTCTTTCTCGGCCTGAGATTCTCCGGATCGCGTGAGAAAAGGTGGTTCATAACTGCGGCCGCGCGCACTCACCGCGCCCCCATATACACGGCGGATCAGACCCGCGCGTTCTAATTCAGCCAGGTCGCGCCGAATGGTCATATCGGAGACCGCAAAGCGATGGCATAGATCTGCCACTGTGACCGCCCCCTGGTTTTCTATCAACTGCAAGATCGCCTGATGCCGTTCTCTGGCAAGCATAAGTGTTTATTCTTGATTCAATTATACAGAAAAAATGTTTGATTGTCAAGGGATGCGCCGTTCTAGC
>JAGHYK010000108.1 GCA_017743695.1 Chloroflexota bacterium | reverse complement strand
GTCCTGCATTGTCTGACGGGCTGGAAAGCCCGTCCTACGGTTATTTGCGGTCTGCGGTCGGTTCTGGCTTCACGCACGCGGGGTTTGGCGTTAAAATCAGCACATGTTGCCTTCCTTCTCGGACGAAACGGCCAGGCTCTATCAACAGGCGCGCATGGCGCATTGGGATGCGGTGGCGCGGCGCCGCGATCACTGGCAGGGGGCAGGGCGCTGGTATCACCGTCGCCTGGAGGAGATTTACCGCTTTCTGGTGCCGCCGGGGCGGCGGGTGCTGGAGATCGGCTGCGGGAGGGGGGATTTGCTGGCAGCGCTGCAGCCAGAATATGGCGTGGGGGTGGATTTTTCCGCGGAGATGATCCGGCGGGCGCGTCAGCGTCACCCCTCGCTGGAATTCGTTCAGGCCGATGCTCATGCGCTCCCGGAGCTATCTGGCCCTTTTGATGTGGTCATCTTTTCCGATACCATCAACGATCTCTGGGATGTGCAGCAGGCCCTGGAACAGGTGCGCCCTTTCTGCACTTCGCACACGCGCCTGATCCTGAATTTTTATAACACCCTGTGGCAGGGAGCGCTCAAGCTGGCGCAACGTTTAGGGCTGGCCAATCCGCTTTTGCCACAGAACTGGCTGACGCCGCAGGATGTGGAAAACCTGCTCCGCCTGGCTGGTTTCGAGGTCATTCGCCGATGGCAGGAGGTACTCTGGCCTTTGCCCCTGGGGGGTGTGTTCAATCGCGTGCTGATACGGCTATGGCCGTTTTATCATCTTGGGCTGGCCCATTTTCTGATCGCCCGCCCGGCGCCAACTCCCGTTGCAGAAGCGCCGACGGTGACGGTGGTGGTGCCGGCGCGCAACGAGGCCGGCAATATTCGCCCGCTCCTGGAGCGTCTGCCCAGGATGGGGAAAGAGACGGAGGTGATCTTCGTCGAAGGTCATTCACGGGATGACACCTATGGCGTGATCGAACGGGAGATCGCCGCCCACCCTGACCTCCCGGCGCGCCTGTTCCGTCAGCAGGGGACAGGAAAAGCGGATGCCGTGCGCCTGGGGTTTGCACAGGCCAGGGGCGATGTGCTGATGATCCTGGATGCCGATTTGACCGTCCCGCCGGAAGTCTTACCGCGCTTCTATCAGGCGCTGGTCTCCGGGAAAGGGGAATTTATCAACGGCGTTCGCCTGGTTTATCCGATGGAAGGGCAGGCGATGCGTTTTCTGAATTATGTGGGCAACAAATTTTTCAGCCTGGTTTTTAGCTGGCTCTTGGGGCAACCGGTCAAAGATACCCTGTGTGGGACGAAGGTGCTCTGGCGGGCGGATTATGAGAAGATCGTCGCCACGCGCGCCGATTTCGGCGATTTTGACCCGTTTGGGGATTTCGACCTGCTCTTCGGCGCGGCCCGCCATCATCTGAAGATTCTGGACCTGCCCGTTCGCTATCGCGAGCGCACCTATGGGAAGACGAATATCTCCCGCTGGCGCCATGGGTGGCTCTTGCTGCGTATGTCCCTCTTTGGCGCCCGCAGGCTGAAGTTTCGCTGAGAGCATTGCTGGCGGCGAGGGTCGTTCCAGGTCAGGGCTGGAACTGGAGTGTGAAGCGCCAGGGGCCGCTCACGGCAAAGTTCGCCGGATCGTAGATCAGGGCCTCCGCCTGTTCAGGGGAAAGTTGTGGCGGATGGGAGAGGATGCGCACCTTCCAGCCTTCGGCAGTCTGCAGGCAATCGGCCTGAATCCCCTGCGCCTCCAGACGCGGGCGGAGCTTGGGCAGGTACAGGGTGCAGAGTTCTTCCGTCCCCGGTTCGAGTTGCAGATGATCTACCTGCAGGATGGCGCTGGAAACTTCCATTTCGGGGGGCACCAGAAAGGTCAAAAGCTCACAACGCTGGAGCGCAGCGCCCAGCGGCTTGAGGTCGGTCAACGTGCTGCCTGCGAAGGGCATCTCGGCTTCCCCGATGAGGAAGTGCACACTGCCAATTGTCCAGTCGCCCGGATCAGGGGAGATGAAGCAGACTTCTGCCTGCGCCTCTTTGCCGCTCCGTTCCACCCGTCGTATGAAGACCTGAACGGCGCTGCCGGGCGCGCCCTGGGTTTGCTGGATGGTCGCCGCCTGGGAGGGATAAAAGGCCGCCGGCGAGGGGATGGTTCCCGTCGGCGGCGAAACATCTGGCGCAGGCGCACAGGAAATCAGCGAAAAAATAAAAATTGCCAATAAAAACGCTCGCACAGGCGCCTCACTTGCGTCCGAAATCGGCCGGATTTTCTCCCCAGGCGCCGCTATCCCACTTTTGCACCCAGTCTGTCAGGTGCGGGTGCTGCTGCAAAAATTGTTCGGCGCGGCGGATCCATTCAAACAGTCGGCGGTTGCGTTCGCTTTCTTTCAGCTCGGTGCGACAGCTGCCCTCTCTGACCCAGCCGATGGCTACCACGGAGTCGGAGTAAACGGGCATCTTCTCTCCCCTGCGGTGTAGCCAGGCCAGACCATGCACGATGGCGAGAAACTCGCCGATGTTGTTGGTGGCTTCTTCAAAAGGCCCTTCGTGGAAGATTTCCTCGCCGTTTTCTGTCCAGACGCCGCGATATTCCATCCGGCCGGGGGAAGCATCGCAGGCGGCGTCCACGCAGATCGAAGGGAGCTGGGGCGGGTTGGGCAAAAACAGCCAGTGCTGCCTGCCCTGCGAGGTGGGGGAGGCGTCTGGTTCGGGGGGCGGCTGACGGAAGGCGGCCTCGGCCAGCGCTCTGGAAGGGAAGGATTTGTAGCGCGCGTCGGGGAACCCTTTTACCTGCGCTTCGCATTCTTCCCAGGATTCGAAGATTCCCGTCTGCCGGCCGCGCCAGACCACATAATACTTTTTGCTCATTCTCAATCTCCTGCCAGGACTTCTGCCAGATGGAGGATGCGTCGCGGTGCGTTGCGGTAGAGCAGGCCGCCTTCAAGATGCAGCCGGCAGCCGCTATCCGCGACGACCAGCGTCTCCGCCGGGGTGGAAAAGAAGGCCTGTAGCTTTCGCTGGAGCATTTCTCTGGAAAGTTCGGGCATGGTCACCGAAAAAATGCCCCCGAAGCCGCAGCATTCTTCGGCGTGGGGCAATTCCACCAGTCGTGCGCCGCGCACATGCCGCAGCAGCTCCAGGGGTTGCTCCCTGATCCCCAGGCCACGCAGCAGGTGACAGGACGGATGATAGGTGAGTGTCCCTTCCCAATGCGCCCCCACGTCCACAATTCCCAGCACGTCTACCAGGTACTCGCTGAACTCAAAGGTGCGCTCGGCCAGCGCCTGGGCACGTGCTCGCCAGCGTTCATCTTCTTCAAACAGTGCAGGATAATGATGGCGGATCATGTGGACGCACGAGCCGGACGGGGCTACGATGTCGCCGCGGGTCGCTTCAAAGGTCTGGATCATGTGGCGCGCCATCTGTTGCGCCTGGCTACGCAAGCCGGCATTGAAGGCCGGCTGCCCGCAGCAGGTCTGCGCCTTGGGGAATTCGACGGCGATCCCCACCCGTTGCAACACGTTGAGCATGGCCTGCCCCGTGCCGGGGTAGAACGTGTCTGTCAGGCAGGTGATGAACAACTGCACGGTGCGCATACTCCCATTTTACCCTGAAGGCGGTACAATAGATGCATGAGCCGGTTTCGACTTTTCGCCACGTTGATCCTGGCGTTGGGGTTGATCTGGATCGCCCTCAGCGCCGACGCGGAGCATCGCAGCACTTCCGGGCAAATTCCGGCCCCGCGGCCGGGGTTTCTGGCCCCCGATTTCGCGCTGCGAACGCCTCAAGGAGAGGAGATTCGCCTGCGCGATCTGCGCGGTCGCGTGGTGGTGTTGAATTTCTGGGCAAGCTGGTGTCCACCCTGTCGCGCAGAGATGCCCACGCTGCAGCGCATCGCCGGGGAATATGGCCCGCAAGGGGTGACCATCCTGGGGGTGAACTCGACCGTTCAGGATACGCCTGGGGATGTTGCGGCGTTTCTGGAACGTTACTCTATCACCTTCCCCATTGTGCTGGACCTGGAGGGCGAAGCGACGCGCCGCTACGAGATCCGCTCTCTGCCTACCACCTTTTTCATCGGCGCGGATGGGGTGATTCGTTCCGTCACCGTCGGCGGCCCGATCAGCGAAGTCAGCCTGCGCGCGCAGATCGAGGCCAGTCGCTGAGTTATGGTTGGAGCGTGTCTGCGCTGAGGGGGGCAGAGAGCAAACGGACAAATCGGCGCAAAAAACCCTGCTGCCTTCGATACGCTACGCTTGGGACATGCGCTATGCTCGCAATGACAAGAGTTAGAGAGTTCTTCATCGCTTAGGGTAGGTAGTTACGAAAGGCGAGAAAGCGCCCTCTCTCCGGCGGTTTATGGCTTTGCATAGACCACAAAGTAGCCGGTAGGGGCTCTGCTGAATGTCTTTTGGGGTGGTACGATTTGGGACGGCAAAAGGCGAGATAACAAAAGTTTCCCTGGTATAAAGCTCATCAGAAGCAATCGGGCCAGGTAGCGTGACCAGCGAGAGGTTTCTCTGAGCCTGCCATAGCGGATGTTCCCCAAGGCCTCATCTATGAAGGATGTGGGATCGTAATAGCCGGCCAGATATTCCAGCTTGAAGCCATGATCGCTCCCCAGGCGTTCCAGCGCATAATGCGTATAACGGACAAAATCGAGCGGTTCCTGATGAATTTTGATCATGAAGGGAATGGCTATCAGGAGCTTGCCCCCCGGCTTCAACAGGCGAGAGAGCGCTGCGAGAAAGGAATGGGTCTCGTACACGTGTTCCAGGACGTTGAAGAGCACAATTGCGTCCATCGTTGCGGGACGAAACGGGTTGGTTTGCGTCAGATCGCAGACGATATCTACTTCCGGGTACGGGTAAACTTCCAGGTAAATCACCTTTCGCCCCTCAAAGGCGGCAGCAAAGTCTCCTCTTCCGGCGCCTGCGTCCAGGATTAATGCATCAGCGGGCAATTTTTTCAACTGCTCGGTCAGGAAGCGCCAGTTTGCTTTCCGCCAGGGGGTGCCAACATCCGGCGAGCGTACCTGTTTCTCGGCGGGACGTAGCTCCGCAGGTGGTGAGGTGAACAGGGGGATGCCATCCCCAGAGACAGGAACAAAATGTGAGCATTGCAGGCATCGTAACCCCTCGGCGTTTAGCTCCAGTTCTCCGCCGCAATGGGGACAACACAGGATGTGCAGCAAGTGGGAATTTTTCATATGCCTCCTGAAATGATTTTGAATGCCCTCCTCGACAATGTTAGATTACCTGTCCCCTGTCATTGCGAGGCGGCGATAGCCGCCGAAGCAATCTCCTTGCGAGTCTAAGGCAAGCAGTCTCCCAATTACCAGGGGATTGCTTCGGGCAGAGAACGTCCTCGCAATGACAACGATGCCGAAATATAACATTGTCGAGCTCTCTTATCGCCTTGAGCCCTCTGCCTCGATGAGCGTGAGAAAAACCTCCACAATGCGGGGATCAAAATGGGTGCCGGCCTGGGAGCGGATATAGGCAAGCGCTTCTTCCTGACTGAGTGCCTGGTGATAGGGGCGGTTGTTCGTCAATGCATCCCACACGTCCACGACGGCGAAGATACGCGCCGGTAGCGGGATCTGTTCCCCTTTCAATCCAAAGGGATAGCCTGTTCCATCCCATTTTTCGTGGTGGTAGAGTGGAATGGTGAGGGCCGGTTTGAGAAACTCGATCTCTGAGAGCATCTCCGCGGCCAGTTGTGGATGGCGGCGCATCATCTCCCACTCCTGCGGCGTCAAGGGGCCAGGCTTGCGCAGAATTTCATCTGGGATGGCGAATTTTCCAATATCATGCAACAAAACTCCACGGCGAATATGCGTCAACTCTTCCGCCGGAACGGAAAGCGCTTGAGCCAGTCGCAGGGTCAAATCCAGCACTCTCCGGGTATGGCCGTGTGTTTCCGCATCGCGCATTTCCAGCGCTTTTGCCCATCCCTCCAGCGTGGTTTCGTAGGCGAGAAGCAGGTTTGCCGAGGCTTGCTGGGCTTCCGAGAACAACAAAGCATTGTGCAGGGCGATCGCGGTTTGCGCCGCCAGCATCTCCAAGAACATGCGCCATTCTGGCTCTTCGATTTCCTGGGAAAGATAGGGCTCCGGCTGGCGATGGAAGATCGCCAGAACACCCTGGAACGTTCCATGGGCGAGCAGGGGTTCGATGCAAACCGAGCGGAATTCATCAAGCGGGAAAAGGCGTTGCAGGATTTGCTGCTCCTCCGCCTCGCATCGGTAGATGCGCAATGCCTTTTGTACTATAGCCACCTCGCCGATCAGATCTCTGCCGGCCCGGATATGCTTTGGCGCAGGAGAACGGAAGCCTTCACCGAAGGCAAAGCTCAGTTCCAGCAATGCGGGCTGATAGAGCCAGATCGCAGCCGCCTCTACGCCCAGGTAGGTACGCGCCGCTGGAATGACCGTTTTCATGATCAGCTCGATATCGAACGTGCTGCTGATGGTGCGGTCAATGGTGTGCAGCACTTCGAGCTGTTGCAGGCGGCGACGTGTCTGGTGGATCAGTTGCACATTTTCTATCAACAGGGCGGCCTGGGAGGCAAACTGCGAAAGCAGCTCCAGATCGGCCTGCGTGA
This sequence comes from Chloroflexota bacterium, assembly GCA_017743695.1. Lineage (GTDB taxonomy): Bacteria > Chloroflexota > Anaerolineae > Anaerolineales > Villigracilaceae > 630D-37. Next base: position 1,724 of record JAGHYK010000108.1, on the reverse strand, counting down.
AGGCCTCCTTGTAGCTGATATTGTCGAGGGAAAGCACGCCCAGAGAATGTCCATGGGCGAGCAACGGGACAACGATGGCGCTCTGAATCTCGGCCAGTTCGGTGATCTCCCCCTCATAGCGGATCGAGGCATCGGCTCGCACATCCGGAATCAACAGGGGACGCTGTTCCCGGAAGGCTTTGGCGGCATAGCCGGAGGTCAAAGGGAAAGTTGAAAGCAATGCCCGCGGATCGTGATAACCGTGCACAGCCCGGATGTGCAGGTGTTGATCGGGACCCAGCAGCAAAATGGAACCTTTCTCGGCCCAGGGGGTTAGCTCCATGGCTGCTTCCAGGATGCGCGCCATCAGGGGAGAGAGCTCAAGGGATTGAGTCGTGGCCTCTACAAGTTTCGCCTGGGCGCGATTCAGTCGCTCCCTTCTCCTTTCCTCCCCGACCAGCCGTTGAATGGAAAGAAACCAGGTGTTCCCCTCGGGATCGCGCACAGGAGTAATCACCTGAAGGACTTCGTACAGGGAGCCATCCTTGCGACGGTTGATCATGTCCGATTGCCATGGCTGACCGCTGCGGATCGTATTCCACAGGTTGCGGTAGTGCGCCTCCGGGTAAAGGCCGGATTTGAGCAGGCGGGGCGTCTGACCAATCGCTTCTTCGGGAGTATAGCCGGTCAACTGCGTGAAGGCGCGGTTCACCCACTGGATAATGCCCTCAGAATTGGTGATGAAGATCGCATCGGATGCTTCCTGGAGGGCCATCGCCTGGAGGGCGACCTGCTGGCGCGCCTGTTCCAGCTCGCTGATGTCTAAGGCCAGGCCGCTGACTCCTGCCAGCTCCCCCTTTGCGTCATAGAGGGGAAAACAGAGCGTGTAAAAGACCAGGTCTCCCAGGCGCGAGCGATAGGCTCGCTTTTCTCCGGCCAGCGCCTTTTGCAGGTTATCCACGATCGCAGGGTAAGCGGCATACATCTCCAGCGCCGAACGTCCAAGCACCTCGTCCGGCTTCAACCCTAACTTTTCCAGCGCTTTGCCGCGAGAGAACGTAAAACGTCCCTCTCGATCCAGGGCAAAAACGACGAGAGGGGCATGTCCTGCAATGAGATCCAGGAGAGATTGGGTTTCCTGCCAGCGGGCGGCCATCTCATCCAGTTCGCGCGCCAGTTGACTGAGCGGGCTAAACCCATAGGGCAAACGGGTGCGGGCGCTCAGATCGCCCTCTGCAAGGCGACGAATGGTGTGCTGGAGATCGGCCAGGCGCAGGAAGAGAGCATATCCTGCCCACCAGACCAGCAGCACGCCCGTCAGGGTCAGGAGGAGGGACAGGAGTATGAGGGAGTAAAAACTTTGCGCGGGGATGTGATATGTGCGCGCCTCCTGCCAGCGGAAGTAAAGCATCACGCTCAGGAGGGTCAATGCTATTGCAGCCAGGAAGCCGAGAAATTTCCAGCGGGCGCGGAACAGGTTGTTTTTCATGTTCTTCCCCGGTAATATATGGACTTCGCGTGAAAAGGCGATTTTCGCGTTCAGAGAGCGAAGATTATCTTTTTGTTCGCAAACATCGCCTGCTCTGAATATCTGGGGTTTCCGTGACGGGTTTTTGCAGTGGTCTCAATTATTTTTACCACAGAAACGCAGAGCTATACAACGGTTCGCCCTCCTGGCTGCAAAATGATTCGCTCCCCCATTCGTTGACGGTATGTCTATCCCCGACGGGCCGGAAAGCCCGTCC
>JAGHYK010000007.1:25000-31169 GCA_017743695.1 Chloroflexota bacterium | reverse complement strand
CCCCATTCGTTGACGGTATGCCTCCCCCGCCAGGCTCGAAAGCCTGTCCCCCTCCACGTCTATCGTCCATCTCTCAGCGCGTTCTCCCAATGTCGCAATTGATATTTTTCGGGCCGTCCAAGGATGGCAATCACATCAACCTGCCAGTGATCAATGCCATGTTCGGCAGCATAGTGCGCTGAGGCAGCCAGCAAATGCGCCTCCTTTTGTGGCGTAACTCCTTCCTCAGGCCATCCAAGCGCGGAAGAAGTGCGCGTCTTCACTTCTACGAAAACGACCAGCTCCGGATCCGCGGCGTGCTGCGCAATGAGATCAATCTCCCCATACGGTGTGCGTACATTTTCTCCCAGAATGCGATACCCCTGGCCAAGCAAATACTGGCGGGCCGCTTTCTCGCCCCATTTGCCCAGGCGCTGCCTTCGGTTCATCGGCGCATTCGCTCCCATATCGCCCGTAAACGCACCCCCAGGCTGGCCTGCTGTGGGCGCGAGGCAAAGATCAGCCGCTCGTAATGCGCCAGCATGATCTGGGAGGTGCGCTGAATATCGTACTTTTCGGCCTCCTGCCTCGCCCGGTGGCCCATCTCCCGGCGCCGCTCCGGTTCCAGAGAGATGCGCGTCAGGTAGGCTGTAAAAGCGGCCAGATCGTGGGGTGCGAGAAAACCGCTTTCCCCATGCACAACCGTATCTCCAACGCCGGGTGAGCGAATGCCCACGACAGGCAACCCGCTCCCCATCGCCTCGATCACTGAAAGCGGATGCACCTCTGTCACTGAAGCCGTGACAAAAACATCTCCCATCGCCAGATAGGCGGGGAGATGTTCATAGGGCACCTGGCCTGTCCAGCGCACGCGCCTCTCGATCCCCAGCTCGGCGATCAGTTCTCGTAGCTCTTCTTCCGATTGCTTCTGCCCCCCTCCGATCAGGAGAAGATAGACATTGGGCACCGCCTGGGCCACTCCAGCAAAGGCGCGGAGCAAAAACGGTAAGTTCTTCTCCGGAGCGATTCGCCCGGCATAGACGAATACGATCTCCTGGCTGCTCCATCCAAATTCCGCGCGAGGAAGCGGCTGCGCCTCTCGGAAGCGATTCAACTCCACCCCATTCGGCACAATTTCAATCGGAACCTTCACCCCTAAATCTCTGAGCACCTGCGCCACCCCTGCAGAGGGAGAAATCACCAGATCCACCGCCTCGCAAAAGGCTGGCAAATAAGCGCGCAGCAAAGACTCGCTCATTTCCTCCGGCAAAAAGGGGAGATACGTCTGCGCATACAGGTCATAGCGCGTGTGATTGGTGAACACGATGGGAATGCGCAAAGGGCGAGCGTAACGCAAGGCCAGCCGTCCGCTGAGGAACGGGTGATGGACATGCACCACGTCCATCGTTTGCAACAGCCGACGCGCCTGCGGGGTATAACGCAAAGAGAGATAAAAACCGGTATCAGAGAGAGGAATGCCGGGCGAGCGAATCACCCGCGGTTCCTCGTCCCCATCTTCCAGATCGCCGAATGTGAAGACGTAAACTTCGTGGCCGGCTGCCTCCAGATAGCGCTTGTTCAGAGCAATGTAATTCGTCACCCCGCTCAGATGGGGCTTATAGGCATCGGCCATCATCCCGATCCGCATAGACTTACCCAAATACCAGGCGACGGAACTTTTCCTCGTAGCGCGGCGACTCTTCGGGGCTATCGGGAGCGCGGAAATTCTTCATGCGTTTGATGAGCGCTTCCGCATCCCCGATTTGCGACTTGTGCTGCAAGATCGCCTCAATCTTGATCGGCCAGGTGTCCGTCACATCTAAAACCACGTTCGGCTGCGCTGCCAGCGAAATCCAGACCTCCCGCGGCGTGTGAGGTTCCAGCCCTTCCGCCAGCAATTCGGGGAAATACAGGGGATTCCCGGCTGCCGGAAACACGGCATCCAGCACCGCCTGGCCTGCTGCCCGATGATCGGGGTGATTCAGTCCATAGGCGGTGCCGGGATAAAAATTTGTCGGGTCGCAGGTGACCAGGATGGTGGGGCGAAAACGACGGATCACACGTACCACGGCACGGCGCAAATTCAAATCCGGAACGAGATAGCCATCCTCGAAGTTAAGAAAGTGAACCTCCGTTGCGCCAATGACACGCGCCGCGGCGCGTTGCTCTTCATACCGCAACGTGCAAAGCGCCTCCGCAGGAATATCGCGATTGTGATCGTTGCGCCCCTTATCCCCACAGGTCAACAAACAATAACGAATCGTATGCCCCGCCCGTGCCCATCGCGCCAGCGTGGCCCCACAGAAGAACTCAGGATCATCCGGATGTGCCAGAATCACCAGAATATCTTGAGGCACAGGCCAGGAATCAGGAAGTTCCTCTACCATCCTCATTTCCTCCCACAGGCACAATCCCCATCCCCGGCATTACAGGGACTCTCGGCTTTACGTCTCAAAGCCTCCAGCTCGTCCCAGGGTTGCAATTCCAGGCGATGGAAGATAGCTGTCGTTTTTGGCTCTGTATCGAACTGCACAACCACCATTTCGGAAAGTGGATACACATCTACCACTTTTCCCTCGCCCCGTGGTGTGACGACTCGTTTGTTACGCTTTGGAAGTTTCTGGCGAGCTTCCACGTATTGCTGATACTCATACAGCAAGCAACACCGCAAACGCCCGCACATTCCGGTAATTTCCTCCGGGGTGAGCGAAATGCCCTGCTCTTTTGCCATTTTGATAGAAACGGGGCTGAACTCGGTCAGGAAGCGTGTGCAGCAGCGGGTTTCAATTCCACAAGCCCCCATGCCGCCAAAGATTTTCGCGGCATCGCGTGGCCCCACCAGGCGCATCTCAATCACTGCAGAGGGATAAAGGGCCTGCATATCCTGGCGCAGCGTTTTCAAGTCTAACTTCTGCTCGCCCTCCAGCGAAAATACAAAGGCCAGGCGAGAGCCATCGAAGTTGAACTCGGCTGCGATGAATTTGACATTCTCAATATTCAGTTCCTTCGCCCGCTGCCGACACTGAGCCAGCGCCTCTGCCTGTCGCTCTTTCCAGTATTCCCAGAGGGTCATATCCGCAGCCGTAGCGCGGCGCTCCACGGTTTTCCATCCCTCTTCGGGGACAGGCGGAGGTTCCTCATAAATTTTCACCACCTCGCCAATGTGCTGCCCCCTCGAGGTATTCACCACGAGATATTCCCCAATCGTTACATCCGGTAAGGCACTGCAGTCGAAATGGTAAATTTTTCCACTTTTGCTAAAGCGAACGCCAACAATGTAAGGTAACATGCCCGTATTATATCAGGATAGGCAAGAGAACATCCTCCGAAATGAATTCGGAGGATGTTTGCTCATGAGTCCAAAGGCACCTGGCGCTATTCTTCTTCCACCAGCAGCGGCGATTCTCTGCGCTGGCGGAAAACGATCCGTCCCCGTGTGAGGTCATACGGTGACATTTCGACCTGGACGCGGTCGCCTAAAAGGATGCGAATGTAATGCTTTCGCATCTTTCCTGAAAGATATGCCAGCACCTCGTGCCCATTATCCAGGCGGACACGGAACTGTGCAGAGGGGAGTGCTTCGATCACCGTTCCCTCGACACGGATTTTTTCTTCTTCTTTAGCCATAGATGCCTCCTGAAAGCCGCGCGGCGGCTATTGCTCCATTTCTTTCATCTGCCGCCGCTTCAAACGGCGGAGGGCTTTTTTCTCTTCCATGCGGCGCTGTTCGCTTTTGGAAATAAACCAGCGCTTACGCCGCACGATGCTCAAGACGCCGCTACGTACCACCTTTTTGCGAAAGCGCTTGAGGAGCTGCTCCTGGGATTCACCCGGACGCAAGACGACAACCGCCAATGGACTCACCTCCTTTCAGAAAAGGATAAAAAACCTCGTCTGAGATAGCCCCAGTCGAGGTCGCCAGAACAAGAGAGAAAGGCCGAAAAACGAAGAAAGCGCAAGGGCAAACCTCCATGTGAAAAAGGCCGGAGAGCTATCGCAGAGGAGATTATACTGCAAAGAAGGAAAAAAGAAAAGTCCCTTGGCAATGACCTACTCTCCCAGGGGGTCGCCCCCCAAGTACCATCGGCGCTGACGGGCTTAACTTCCGGGTTCGGGATGTGACCGGGTGTACCCCCGTCGCTCCAATCACCAAGGGACTGTTTCACACGTCCAGACTGAATAGTAACTGATGCAGGGGAAGAGTACCAAGTTCTCCGTACCACGCAAGGAAGCCCTCGACCATTAGTACGGCTTGGCTCAACGCATTACTGCGCTTACACCTGCCGCCTATCAAGCAGGTAGTCTACCTGCGGTCTTACTCCCTTCACGGGAACACAGGGACCTGATCTTGGGGCGAGTTTCCCACTTAGATGCTTTCAGCGGTTATCTCTGCCAGACATGGCTACCCAGCGGTGCCGCTGGCGCGACAACTGGCACACCAGAGGTCTGTCCACTCCGGTCCTCTCGTACTAGGAGCAGCTCCCCTCAAGTCCCTTACGCCCACAGCGGATAGAGACCGACCTGTCTCACGACGGTCTGAACCCAGCTCGCGTACCGCTTTAACGGGCGAACAGCCCGACCCTTGGGACCTTGTCCAGCCCCAGGATGCGATGAGCCGACATCGAGGTGCCGAGCGAGGTCGTCGATGTGAACTCTTGGACCTCACCAGCCTGTTATCCCCGGGGTAGCTTTTATCCGATAAGCCACGGCCCTTCCACTCGGAACCGTGGGATCACTAAGCCCGACTTTCGTCTCTGCTCGGCGCGTTGGCCTTGCAGTCAAGCTCCCTTCTGCCTTTGCACTCTACGGGTGGTTTCCATTCACCCTGAGGGAACCTTTGGGCGCCTCCGTTACCTTTTAGGAGGCGACCGCCCCAGTCAAACTGCCCACCTGGCACGGTCCCCCACCCGGATGACGGCGTGGGGTTAGGGTCTAGGCATGATCAGGGTGGTATTTCACCGGCGGCTCCACCGAGGCTGGCGCCCCAGCTTCATAGCCTCCCACCTATCCTACACAGATCATACCCAAACGCAATGCCAAGCTGCAGTAAAGCTCCACGGGGTCTTTTTGTCCTGCTGCGGGTAGGCCGCATCTTCACAGCCATTTCAATTTCACCGGGTCCCTCGTCGAGACAGTGCTCCAGTCGTTACGCGATTCGTGCGGGTCGGAACTTACCCGACAAGGAATTTCGCTACCTTAGGACCGTTATAGTTACGGCCGCCGTTCACCGGGGCTTCGGTTCGGAGCTTCGCCTTGCGGCTAACCCCTCCCCTTAACCTTCCGGCACTGGGCACGCGTCAGCCCCTATACCTCGCCTTACGGCTTAGCAGAGACCTGTGGTTTTGTTAACCAGTCGCTAGAGCCATTTCTCTGCGGCCTGCTTGCGCAGGCACCCCTTCTCCCGAAGTTACGGGGTCAATTTGCCGAGTTCCTTGACGAGGGTTCTCCCGATCGCCTTGGTGTACTACACCCGTCTACCAGTGTCGGTTTGCGGTACGGGCACTCAGAGATCAACGCTTAGAGGCTTTTCTCGGCAGCCAGGCTCAGTCACTTATGCCTGACGGCTCGCTTTCCACCTCAGCTCAGCCGACGGATTTGCCTGTCGGCCTCAACGCCTGACGTGGATCGCACCTGCACGACCAATCGCAGGCTGACCTACCTGTCTGCGTCCCCCCATCGCTCCCTCTGAGTGGTTCCGGAATATTAACCGGATGTCCATCGCCTACGCCTTTCGGCCTCGGCTAAGGGCCCGACTAACCCGACGCGGAATGACCTGGCGTCGGAAACCTTAGACTTACGGCGAACACGGTTCTCACGTGTTTGTACGCTACTCATGCCTGCATTCTCACTTCCGTTCGCTCCAGCTGCCCTCACGGTCAACCTTCGCTGCGAACGGAACGCTCCCCTACCGCCCCAGCTGATGCTGAGGCCCATGGCTTCGGCACCAGGCTTGAGCCCCGTTAAGTTTTCCGCGCAGGGTCACTAGACCAGTGAGCTATTACGCACTCTTTAAAGGATGGCTGCTTCTAAGCCAACCTCCTGGTTGTTTAAGTAACCCCACCTCGTTTCCCACTTAGCCTGGATTGAAGGGCCTTAGCCGATGATCTGGGCTGTTTCCCTCTCGACCACGAAACTCATCTCCCGTAGTCCGACTGCCATGCTTTGGAGTATCGGCATTCGGAGTTTGGTT
>JAGHYK010000007.1:0-22500 GCA_017743695.1 Chloroflexota bacterium | reverse complement strand
CCAACTTGTCGAACCGCCTGCACGCGCTTTACGCCCAGTGAATCCGGATAACGCTCGCCTCCTACGTTTTACCGCGGCTGCTGGCACGTAGTTAGCCGAGACTTATTCCGGGAGTACTGTCCTTGCTCATCCTCCCGAAAAGCGCTTTACAGCCCGAAGGCCTTCATCGCGCACGCGGCGTTGCTGGATCAGGCTTTCGCCCATTGTCCAATATTCCCTACTGCTGCCACCCGTAGGTGTATGGCCCGTGTTTCAGTGCCATTGTGGGGGGCCACCCTCTCAGGCCCCCTACCCGTCATCGGCTTGGTAGGCCGTTACCCTACCAACTACCTGATGGGACGCGGGCCCCTCCCAAAGCGGATTGCTCCTTTGGTCAACGGCTTCTAAACCCATTGACCACATGGGGTATTAGCAGTCCTTTCGGACTGTTATCCCCCTCTTTGGGGCAGGTCACCCACGCGTTACTCACCCGTTCGCCACTAAGAGGCCTGTATTGCTACAAGACCTCTCCGTTCGACTTGCATGTATTAGGCACGCCGCTAGCGTTCATCCTGAGCCAGGATCAAACTCTCCGCAAAGAATCGCCTCTTGCGAGGCGCAAATTGCGGCCTCAAGGATCGACAGGGTTTCTCGCTTCCTATCACTCTTCAGTTGTTAAGGTGCTTTCCGTCTCAGAAGCGGGCTGTATTCTACTCGCTCTTCCGCATCCTGTCAAGGGATTTTGGGGACAAAATCGCCGATGTTTCTTTTCGCAACATCGGCTCGCCAGCTCCTTCCACTGCAGGATCAGTCTCTGGGTGAGACGTTTTCCTAAGTTGTTAGAGATCCGTCTTTGCAGACAAGATCGTGTATCGCATTTACACCCTTATTATATTCTTTCTTTCGACTTTGTCAAGGGTTTTATAACCCCTTTTTTGCCCATTTCCCTTTCCAGTCGGGGCACTGGGATTTGAACCCAGGACCTCTTGCACCCCATGCAAGCGCGCTAGCCGGGCTGCGCCATGCCCCGATTTCTGTTCTTGATTATAGCCATACCTGGCAATTCTGGCAAGGTTTTTCGATCAAAATCGCCACAACATTCCGTTACGGATTCTGGCACAACCCAAGCTCTTTGGCGCGCTTTTCGGGGTTCTTCGTGCCGGGACCAAACTGGCAAATTGCCTGCCAGGGTTCATAATGGGTACGAAATTCGTCCTGGAAAAGGACTTCCCCGGCACGGCGCACGATACGGGTGATGATCACATCGGCTCCATCGGCCGCCCAGTCCACCTGCTTGATTTCGCCGGCTTCCAGATCGGGATTTGGCTCGAAGCGTGGCTTTGGCGCCGGCACGACGTTCAGCAGCCCACTGGTGTTCCATTCCACCTGCCGCCCATCGCTTGTGGAGTACAGTTTCCAGGTGATCCGCCTCGCTCCCACATTGACATAGGTCTCCATCAGCAGCCAGTATGGACGATCATTGACAAACTTAAAATCTACCAGTGGAAAGTAGACAGTCGCATCCAGTCCGGCCAGGCCAGGGTCAATTTGCCCAGAGGCAGTTTGCTCATAGTAGCTTACCCGATAGGCGTGGGAATGGCGTTCAACGATGGGATAGCCGGCAAAGAAAACGGCGCGAAATAACGTAGTACTCACCTGACATACGCCTCCCCCTACCCCCTTGATGGTCTTTCCACCGTAGATGATCAAGGCTTCTGCATAGCCATTATCCAGGCTGACATCCCCTAACACTTTCCCCATGGAAAAGGTTTCACCGGGCGCAATCAACACCCCATGAAAGCGCGCCGCGGCCGTCTGGATGTTCTGAATGCGGGCCTGGCTGGAGCCGTAAAAGTAAGTCACCGCGCTCCCAACCAGTTCGCGAATTCCCAGCGATTCTGCAGTGGCATTGTCGGTGACGGCCGGCGGCGTTTCATGCACCACCAGATTCACCGTATGCTCCCCCTGTATCAGGGCCTGGTTGATGGCCTGGATCGTGGCATCCACATCCAGCGTGCGCCCGGACTTCGCGGACTGGATCAAAACCAGTTGACGCGTCTCGTCATCAAAATAAAAGCGGGCATTCTCCGCCGACCGATTCACTTCGCTGGCGATGCTCTCCAGCCCCTGGCGCAACAACGTGGGGTCAAAGACCAGTTGCAACTGGCTCCGATCCCCTTCCTTCACCTTGCGCACGCTGAGCATGTTCGCGATCACCTGCGGCTCATACGTCCAGACAGCACGTTCCCCCTCGGCAGCATTGGGTAAAACCAGGCGCAAAGGCGCGGAGAGCAGGCGACGCGCCGCTTCTACCTGAGCCGAAACATCCAGCACCTCTGGCATCTCTTCGCGCACGACAAGCTGCACCTCTCCATCCTGAAAGCGCTGGAGCTGCCGGGTGAGCAGTTCCAGGGTCGCTTCAATATCCAGCCTGCGCCCGATCTGACCAGGGCGGGCCAGGACCTCCGCGCCCTGGATTTCAAAAGAAGCCTCCTGCGCCGGCTGATCGATCAACGGGGAAAGTCGCTGGAGGGCGGCATAGGCAACCCGCTGATCGAAAAGGAGCACCGGTGGCAGCAAAACGCCCTGACGACGCGCCCGCCACTGTTCTCCCAGACGCCTGAAAAGGCCCCCCGCGCGCCCGACGCGATAGGCCGCTTCCACGCTGGCCTGGCTATCCAGCACCAGCCCCAGTTCCACCGGCGTAGCCATCCAGGCCTGCGAACCGTTCCGTAGCAAAATATGCCCATTCAGGGGAAAGGTTAATTGCTGCTGCAAACGCACGGCAGCCTGAGCAGGCGTGAGGCCGGAGAGATCCACACCAGCCACCGAAACGCCGGGAAAGATACGCCCCAGGTAAGCCACCTGATACCCCAAAACCAGGAGCAAAAGCATCAGGAAGAAAAGCGCACTCCCGGCCACCAGGCTCACAAAAATCTGGGCGAGAGACGAAGGACGCGGGTACGTCGAGGTCAATGTGCTCATCGCTTGAACCTCAAAGGGAACAGCATAGGGGTTTGAGAACGGTACTCTTCGTAGGCAGAGCCAAATTCTTGAAGCAGTTTGCGTTCTTCCAGGGAAGCGCCGATCAGAATATACACCGTGATCCCCACCGAGAGCAAAAATTGGTTGAACGTCATGCGCGGCGAAAGCCACAGGAAAAGCAGGCCAAACGTGTACAGAGGATGGCGCATGAAGCGGTAGAATCCATCCCGCACCAGTCGTCCGGGGCGTTCCGGACGCAAACCCAGGAACTGCCAGAGATCCGTCTGAAGCAAGGCAATTGCCAGCATCAGCAATGCCATCCCCTGACCGAAGAACGCCAGAAACATCCATGGGCCGCGCAGGGTGTAAAGGAGACGGTCAGGCAAAAAGGCCACCAACCATAAGATGGGCAAAAAAGTCACGCTCGCAAAAAGGTTATAGAACAAACGATAGGCGCGATAAAACGTTCCCCAGCGTTGTTGAAAGAAGCGCTTCACCCGATGGGATGCCAGCCAGGAGTGCAAAAATCCCCACAGACCCAGCGCCATGAAGAGCCAGAATGCGTTCATGCTCATTTGAACAGCTCCTTTTCCATCACCCAGGCCATTTCGCCATCTCGATAATAGGCCGGGATCGAACTGACGATGCGATAGCCCTCCTCCTCGTACAGGCTGATCGCCGCTTCGTTGGAGCGGCGCACGGTCAGGCGAATCCGCGGCAGGCGCAGTTGCTGCTCACAGGCACGGAGCAAGGCCCGCCCAATCCCCTGACGGCGAAAATCAGGATGGACGCCCAACGTTGCAATCCAGGCAATTCCTTCGGAAGGGCGCGGATCGCCGGCGATGAATCCGATCATCCTGCGTCGCCAGATGGCTTTCAATCGCACGACACCCGGCATGGTAAGGACGGCGATCAGGTCGGTGACCGGCCAGGCATCCTGAGCAAAGCAGAGCCGTTCCAGGCGATAGAGCGCCCCCAAATCCCAGAGCGTAGCCGGGAGGATCACCCAGGAATTGGGAGCGCTCCATGATACGTCTCTATCCTTTTCCACCTTGGGTGAAATTCTCCAAAAGGGAAGTGAACTCCATGGGGAAAATGTACTTGGTGGAGGGACTGGCGCCCAGGGCTTTCAGGGTTTCAAAGTACTGCAGGGTCATGGTCTTTTGATCTACGGTCTGGGCGACGGTGAAAATGCGCTCCAGCGCCTGGGCAAAGCCTTCGGCGCGCAGGATTTGGGCCTGTCGCTCGCCCTCCGCCTGCAGGATGGCAGCCTGTTTTTGACCTTCGGCGCGCAGGATGGCGGCCTGTTTTTCGCCTTCGGCGACGTTGATCGCCGCTTCGCGCTGCCCCTGTGACTCTGTGACCACGGCGCGGCGAATGCGCTCCGCCGACATCTGTTTGTTCATCGCCTCCTGCACTTCACGCGGCGGGATGATCTCGCGAATCTCGACATTGGTCACTTTGACACCCCAGCGCTCGGTGACCTCATCGAGTTTGACGCGCAGGGTCTGATTGATATGTTCCCGTTGCGAAAGCACATCGTCGAGCAAGATACCGCCGATCACGGCGCGCAGCGTGGTTGTGGCCATGTACTGGGCAGCCGCTTCAAAATTGCTCACCTGCAGCACCGATTGCGCCGGGTCGAGCACCTTGTAGTACCAGACGAAATCAATCGAGATCGGCGCGTTGTCTTTGGTGATGGAAGTCTGATGGGGTATCTCGCGCACCTGTTCTCGCAAATCCACCCTTCTGGCACGGTCAATGACCGGGATGAGGAGCACCAGCCCCGGCCCGCGAGAGCCAATGCAGCGCCCCAGCCGAAAGACGACCAGCCGCTCATATTCCGGCACAATGCGAACAGCATTAACCAGAAAGACCAGCAGGCCCAGGAGAATCAAAAAGAGGACACATGACACGAGCGAGAAAACTTCCATAGCAACCTCCTTCGGGAAAGGGAAATGGGAAACGGCTCGTTCGGCTTGAGTATCTTTTTTATTTTACACCCTCTTGCTTTCGGTGCGCTGATTTCAGCATAATATTTCAGGAATTCTCACCATGAAGGCTCAAAGGCGCGAAGAAATTTTCACAGAAAAGTTGTAACACTCAGCCACATCATTCCGATCCGTTTTCTGGCGAAGCAATCTCCCAATTTATCCGGCCAGATTGACCGCGTGGGGATTGCTTCGTTGCAAAGAACACTCCCCACAATGACACACAAAACAGTTTTGATGCAGAGCCGAATTACGGCTCTTCCTTACCGACCGACAGGCAAGCCCGTCTCACCCCAGCCCACCGTCTGTCGTCCACCGTCCACCTCTCACGTGCCCGGCGGTGAGCCTTCAGGTATAATTGCTTCCATGAACCACATCATAGCAGTAGACATCGGTGGAACGCACTTGAGGGCTGCAGCCTATCCGCTCTCATCCCTGGAACCGCTCCAACACTATCGGATCAAGACCTACCAGGGCAAACGCACGCCCCAACAGAATCTCCTGCAGGCGATCCGTAGCGTATGGCCGCCGCAGGGGAGTGTGCTGGGAATTGGAGTGGCGGTACCGGGCCCGGTGGATCCATACCAGGGATGGGTGCTCTCCACGCCCAACATTCCGGAATGGCGCAACCTGCCACTGGCGCAGTGGCTGAGTGAACAGTTTCAGTGCCCGGCCTGGATCGAAAACGATGCCAACCTGGCAGCATTGGGCGAATGGCGTTATGGGGCGGCGCAAGGCCATCATGATGTGCTCTACCTGACGATCAGTACCGGCATTGGGGGAGGGGTGATCATCGCCGATCGCCTGCTGCGCGGCGCCCACGGGATGGCAGCCGAGCTGGGACATGTCACCGTCTGGCCGGAGGGGCCACTTTGTTCCTGTGGTCTACCGGGCCACCTGGAGGCTATCGCCTCTGGCCCGGCCATTGTGCGTTATGTTCGCGAACAAATGTCAGGGGGTGTCTCTTCGTCACTGGCAAAGGCGCCTCTCCTGAGCGCCGATCAGGTCGCCCAGGCTGCCCGTCAGGGGGATGTCCTGGCATCTCAGGCCTTTCAACGGGCTGGAAAATATTTAGGCATTGCGCTGGCCAGCTTTCTGCACATTTTTGATCCCTCCATCGTCGTTTTGGGAGGCGGTGTTTCCCAGAGCGGGGATTTGCTCTTCCAACCCATGAAGGAGCAGTTACGGCAAAGCGTCTTCCATCCTCGCTACCTGGAGCGCTTGCAGATCGTCACAGCCTCCCTGGGTGATTCTGCCGGCCTGATGGGCGCTCGTGCCCTGGTCGAAGATCAGCTCCATCTGCAAAAGAACAGGCCCGATCCCTGAGTGAAGCCTCGATGCGCTGTGCACCAGAGACTTCAAGGTCTGTCTCTTTTTTCTTTGTCTTTGTAAAATCTCAACTTGAAAGGAGTAAACAATGAGCGATAGCATCAAATTACCAGGCCCCAAAGCACGGGCCTTGATCAAACGAGATTCTGCGGTCATTTCCCCTTCCTACCCGCGCAGTTATCCCTTCGTTATGGATCACGGGAAAGGGTGCGAGGTATGGGATGTGGATGGCAATCGCTTCCTGGATTTCATGGCCGGAATTGCCGTGCTCTCCACCGGTCATGCCCATCCCAAAGTGGTCAAGGCCATCCAGGAACAAGCCGAAAAGTTCATTCATATTTCTTCGGATTTCTATCATGAAAAGTGGATCGCGCTGGCCGAAAAACTGGATGAGATCGCTCCATTCCAGGAATCAGCCGTTTCATTTATGACCAACTCCGGCACTGAAGCCGTGGAAACGGCGATCAAACTGGCCCGCTATCACACGGGGCGCACGAACTTCATCGGCTTTACCGGCGCCTTCCATGGGCGGACGATGGGCGCCATCACGTTCACGGCCAGCAAAGCGGTATACCATCGGGGGTTTTATCCCCTGATGAACGGTGTTGTCCATGCCCCCTACCCCAATCCCTATCGTCCGGTGCTGGAGCGCAAGCACGGAGAAGACTATGGGGAGACGGTCGTTCGCTACATCGAAGAGCAAATCCTGGGGCACATTCTTCCGCCTGATGAGGTGGCCGGCATCCTGGTCGAACCCATCCAGGGCGAGGGGGGATACATCGTGCCGCCGCCCGGCTTCTTCCCCGCCTTGCGCAAACTCTGCGATAAGTACGGCATTCTGTTGATCGCCGACGAAGTGCAATCCGGAATGGGGCGCACCGGCAAATGGTGGGCGATTGAGCACTTTGAGACCGAGCCTGATATTTTCACCACGGCCAAAGGAATCGCCTCCGGAATGCCCCTGGGCGCCTGTGTGGCGCGTAAATCGGTCATGACGTGGGAGCGCGGGGCGCACGGAAACACCTATGGCGGCAATCCGCTGGCCTGCGCTGCCGCGCTGGCGACGATTGAATTGCTGGAACAGGAATATCTGCAAAATGCTGCAGAGGCCGGACGCTATCTGCTGGATGCCCTGCACGAAATTCAAACGCGCCACCCCTCCATCGGAGATGTGCGCGGTATCGGATTGATGATCGGTGTGGAATTCGTGCTGGATCGCAAGACCAAAGAGCCGGCCAAAGACCTCACCGAACGCATCGTCCAGCTTGCGTTCGAGCGCGGTTTGCTGCTGTTGAGCTGCGGCAAAAGCGTGATCCGCATCGCGCCGCCGCTTTGCATCACTCGCCCAGAAATTGACGAGGGATTGAGGATCTTCGAGGAAGCGATTACAGTGGCCGAGAAAGAGGCTTCCCTCAGTCGCGTGATGGCATAGCTGCCGGGTCGCGCAGGCGCGTGGTCATCGGGTCGGATGGAGGCGCTTCACTCCTGGGATGGCGCCGCTCAAAGCAGGCTGATGGGTTCGGTTTCGATGCGCCAGCCTCTTTCGAGCAGGCGCGCCGGCGACAGGGCGCCGTGCAGCAGACGCTGCGGCGCTGTCCCACGGAGCACAATCTGCTGGCGATAGTATCCACCCAGACGGGCAAAAACGCAGGGCAAAGGGCCGTTGAGAATCACATCGGAAGGCGCCTCCTGAAGATGCGCCCGCAGCAAGGTGGCCACGCGCTGCGCTTCCTCTTCGCAGGCGACGATAGATTTTTCTCCCTTCCAGGGTTGCCGCAATTCCAGCCGTATCAATTCCGTGAACGGGGGATAGTTCAAACGGCGGCGTTCCTGCAATTCCCGCTGATAGAATTTTTCCACCTCATGCCCGACGACATGCTGAATGACATAATGCTCCGGCATGTAGGTTTGCAGGATGACCTGGCCTCCACGCGCCGAACGGCCCGCCCGCCCGGCCACCTGGGTCAAAACCTGAAAGACCCGCTCGGCAGCAAACGGATCGGGAAGGTTAAGCCCGACATCGGCCAGGATGATACCAACCAGGGTTACCAGAGGCAGGTCGAGGCCCTTTGCCAGCATCTGCGTCCCGATCAGCACATCCGCCTGATGGGAGGCGAACTGCTGCAATAGCTCGTCGTAGGCGTGTTTGCCCCGCGCCGTGTCCCGATCCCAGCGCAGCAGGCGCGCCTGCGGGAAAAGTTCCTCCATCTCCTGAACGACGCGTTCGACCCCCAAACCATAAGCACGAATGGCCGGGCTGCCGCAGGCGGGACATTTGTTCGGCGCCTGACGGCGATAACCGCAATAATGGCACAGGAGCTGGTTTTCGTCGAGGTGGAGGGTGAGCGGGACTTCGCAGCGCGGGCATTTCAGCACATGGCCACAGGCGCGGCAGAAGACGTAGGTCGCCGCGCCGCGGCGGTTCAGGAACAAGATCGCCTGCTCACCGCGCGCCAGCGTCCCTGCCAGAGCCTCGGTCAGCGGGCGGCTGAAAATGCTCTTCACCCCCTCCCGCAATTCCCGACGCATATCCACCACCTGTACCTCGGGCAGGGCGGCGTGAATGCGATGCAGCAGACGCAGGGCGCGCATTTCACCCCGCTGCGCCTGATATTGCTGGATCACCGAGGGCGTTGCCGAGCCGAGAATACAGGCGGCATGGCAAAAGCGGGCATACGCCCGGGCTGCCGTTACGGTGTGGTAGAAGGGTGGATCGGAGGGATAGTAGGAGGAATCGTGGCTCTCATCCACCACGATCAGGCCCGGTGAAGGGAGGGGAAGAAAGAGCGCGCTGCGCGGGCCGATGAGAATGCGCAACTGGCCGGCGCGCGCCCGGCGCCAGGTGTCATAACGCTCGCCCTCTGAAAGCCGGGAATGGATCAGGCCCACCTGCCCCGGAAAACGCTGCAGGAAGCGGCGCACCGTCTGGGGTGTGAGGGCGATCTCTGGCACCAGGACAATCGCCTGCCGGCCTTGCTTCAGGGTCTCCTCTACGGCTCGCAGGTACAGCTCGGTCTTGCCGGAACCGGTCACGCCATGGAGCAAAATCGGCGGCGTGGGGCGCCCCGCAGCGGTCGCCTGTAAACTTTCCAGAATCGCCTGCCAGGCCTGTTCCTGATCGGGGGTCAAGGTGGGTGACGCAAAAAATTCTGGGCCCTCGGCCATATCGGAAAGCGAAAGATTCTTCACTCCTTCCAGCGGATCGCGCCAGGTTTGTTGTTCCCCAAAGCGAATCCACCCCTGCGCTTCCAGGGCTTTCAGATCGTTCAGCGTGCAGCGGGTCTGGGCATAGATCCAGGGAAGGGGGAGCGGCGCCTTTTCCGTCAGAAGCAGGCGCAGCACAGCCGCCCGTCGTTCCCTCGCCTGCGGCAGACGAGCCAGTTTCGGGAGAACATGCTCGATCTCCGCAGCCAGTTCATCCGGAGATACAAGTTCTGCCGTGCGAACCCATTTCGGGCGCACCGTGCGCGGCGCGAGGACGGAACGGCGTTCGAGCAGGCCTTTTTTCAGCAAGCGCTGAGCGACGTTTTGCCATTCCTCGCCGCGGAAATGTCTTGCAATCTGGCGACCACGCAGGCTTCCCTGGCGATCCTTCAAGAGAGCCACCAGGCGGCGGGCTATCGGCGAAAGCGGCTCAGTCCATCGCTCCAGCCGCTCGGCGTTCAGTCTCCATTCGCTATCGGCATACTGGAGCAGGCCAGGGGGAAGCATCAGCGGTAAGAAAGCGGAAGCGGGATAAAGGTAGCGCTTTTCCAGCCACAGCAGGAGCGCGCGCTGCGCCTCCGTCAATACCGGCTCCGGATCGAGCAGTTCCTCTATCGGGCGCGTCGCGGCGACCTGCGGCTGTTCCAGCAGTTCAAAGACCACGCCCTGCACCTGCTGCCTGCCAAACGGGACAAGGACCAGGTTGCCCGGCCGAAGATGCGCCTGAAGATCGGGGGGGATGGCATAATCGAACAGGCCATAAACCGCCGGAAGATTCAGGAGCAGGCGGGCGTAGGCGGGGGATGTCTGGGGGAGCGAGTAACCATCCATGTTCAGCATTGCCTGGAAGGCGCCGCAGCCAGCATTTTTCCGACCCAAGTCGTACCGCTGCGGTGAATTCCGGTGACCAGAACAGGGGAAGGCCGCACCATTTTCATCTCCGTCTCGTGAAAATAGAAGGGAAAGGTAGCAAGCATTTTACCCCAAGGTTCATGGTTTGAGGGATTTCAACGCCGCCCTTTATGGTAAACTTTATGTAGATGAATTCACTAAAAAGTGTTCTTCTCACCACAAAGACCACGGAGAGCACAAAGATTCACATAATACAGAGCGCAAAAATTCTTCCTGTATGCCTTCAATCGCCAGAAATTATCCTTTTGCTCATAAACCTCGCGCGCTGGATGTTCCGTGGTGGGTTTTTACTGGAGTCCATTCCGGGAAAGGGATAACACGCTGGTAGCCGGCTTATGGCATCTCTGCACCCTCCCCAACTGCTCCTCGGCCTGAACTTGCTGATCTTCAGTGCGTTTTATGCCTGGGCAGGGATATACGCTGCCCGGCGCATCACCACGCGCCTTTACTTTCGGGAGATGATGATCAGCATGAGCCTGTGGAGCGCGTGCTATGGGGCCGAAATCCTGGCCTCCCGCCTGGAGACCAAGCTGATATGGGCAAAAATCGGATATATCGGGATTGTCAGCCTGCCCGTCTTCTGGCTGCTGTTCTCCCTGACGTTCAGCGGTTACGTCGAACGTCTCAATCCCCGAAGGCAACGTTTGCTCTGGGTTCTTCCCCTCCTGACCCTGGGCATGGTCTTCACCAACGAATGGCATCACGGTATCTGGAGCCGCTACTGGCTCGATCCGGCCTCTCCCTTCTATCTGGCCGTCTACGAACATGGGTGGTACTTCTGGGTGCACACGCTCTATTCATATGGGCTGATCTTCATCGGCACGGCCATCCTGGGACTGGCCTCGTTTCAACTGGCGGGCATTTACCGCCTCCAGGTGATAAGCGTTTTCCTGGGAATGATCCTGGCCCTGATCGCCAATGCGGTTTACCTGAGCGGCCTGATCCCCATCCCCGGCCTGGATGTGACCCCCTTTTCCTTCGCCCTGACCACTCTAAGCATCCTCTGGGCCATCCGTCGCTACCGACTGCTGGAGCTGACCCCCTTACCCTACGGCACGATCATGGAAACCCTCCAGGAGGCGATCCTTGTCACCGACCAGAACAATGCCCTGGTATATGCCAACCCGATGGCGCAGGCGTGGATGGGGGGGCAGCCCCTGCCTCACATCCTGGGCAAAGCTCTGGAAGAAGTATGCGTCTTCGCCAGAAAACTTCCGCTGACCCTTCCCCCCAGGGCGCAAGCGCAGGTAGAAATTGAGGTGGAAAAAGCCGGCCAGACGCACTTTCTGGAAGTGCACGTGCACCCCATCGCCCTCATCGGCTCAGAAAAAGGGACGCTACTCCTGGTGCGCGATGTCACCGAAAGACATCTGGCGCAACAGGAACAGGAGCAATGGCGGGCGCTCCTCCAGGCCTTATCCACCGCCGCCGTGGAACTCATGCGCGCCCCGCGCTGGAGGGATGTGGCGCCGGCAGTCCTGGAACTCCTGGGGCAGGCAACCGATGTGAGCCGCGTTTACCTCTTTCAGAAGCGCGTCTCTCCGGAAGACGTGCTGCTGGTTTCACAGTTATTTGAATGGGCTGCGCCTCACGCCCGGCCGCAGATTGATAACCCCTCCCTGCAATCGCTCCCGATCCTGGAGCAGGGCTTTCAACGCTGGGTGGAATTGCTGGCCTCGAACCAGGTGATCTGCGGCGCAGTGCGTTCGTTCCCGGAAACCGAACGGCCGCTGCTGGAAGCTCAGGACATCCGTTCCATCCTGGTCGTACCGATTTTCGTTGAGGACGAATGGTGGGGCTTTCTCGGTTTTGATGAATGCCGCTATGAGCGGAGCTGGAAGAACCACGAAGTGCAAACCCTGCGCCTGGCAGCCGGACTTTTTGGCTCTGCCATCCGTCGCGAGTCCATCCAGCTCGAAAAAGAAGAGCGTCAACAAATCCTGGACGTCATGCAAGAGATCATCCTGCTGGCGCTGCAGAGCCAGACCCTGGAGCACATGGCGCAAACGCTGGTGGATCTTCTGGGGATGCTGACCGGCGCCGAGCACACCTTCTTCACCCTGTGGGATGAGGAACATCGACGCGTGCTGCCCCTGGCCGCATACGGCAAATATCGCCAGCGTTATCATCAGATGGCCCCCCGTCCCGGCCAACGCACGCTGACCGAGTCAGCCCTGGAACTTGGCCAGACGCTGATCATACCGGACACCCTGGATACCCCCTACCTGGACCCCGAAATCGCCGCCGGCTTCGAGACGCGTTCGATGATGGTCCTCCCGCTGATTGCCGAAGGTCAAAAACTGGGCGCGCTCCTGGTTGGTTATTCTCATCCTCATCACGTTTTCACGCCTCAGGAGATCGCCATCGGCGAGCGCACAGCGGCCCTGGTCTCGCTGGTGCTGCTGAAATTCAAAGCCGTTGAAACAGCCCGACGTCAGGCGCAGGAAGCCGAAACCCTGCGCCAGGCCGCAGCAGCAGTGACCTCTTCGCTGAACGTGGAGGCGGTGATCGAGCGCATCCTGGACGAACTGCAAAAGGTGATCCCTTATGACAGCGCCTCGATCCAGCTCCTGAAAGATGGCGCGCTGGAAATCGTCGGAGGGCGGGGATGGGAAGATCCGCAGCAGGTGCTGGGACTTCGCTTTCCCCTGGATGGGAGCAATCCGAATACAGTGGTGATGCAAACCTTAGAGCCACTCCTTTTGAGGGACACTTCTTTCTACCCTGCTTTCAAAAACCCACCCCACCATCGAATCCGTTCCTGGCTTGGCGTTCCCCTGATGGCGCATGGACGCGCCCTGGGCCTGCTGGCGGTTGAAAGCCACCGCGAGGACTTTTTCACCCTGGAACACGTCCAACTGGTGAGCGCATTTGCCAGTCAGGTGGCCCTGGCCTTAGAGAACGCGCGACGCTATGAGGAAACCCAGGCGCAGGCGCTGACCGATCCGCTCACCGGCCTGTATAACCGCCGCGGCCTGATGGAGCTGGGAAAAATTGAACTGGCACGCGCCCAGCGTCAGGGAAAGCCGTTCTCCGCCATCCTGCTGGACATTGATCACTTCAAACGGGTCAACGATACCTATGGTCACCCGATAGGAGACCAGGTCTTGCAAGCCATTGCCCAACGATGTCGAAAGGGGATACGCGAACTGGACCTGCCCGGACGCTACGGGGGCGAAGAATTCCTGGTTTTTCTGCCGGAGACGGATTGGAAAACCGCCTTCGCCATCGCCAACCGCCTGCGACTGCTGATAGCCGAAGCGGCCATCCCCACGCGCGCCGGCCCGCTTCGCGTGACCATCAGCCTGGGCGTGAGCCAGCATGTGGATGCAGACAACGGGCTGGAAGGGGTGATTGAGCGCGCCGATCAGGCCCTGTATCAGGCAAAGGCCCAGGGGCGCAACCGGGCAATCGCCTACGAGGAGATGCGCCAGACCTGATAGAGTCCCAGGCGATGGTTCTCCCCATCCGAAAAGAAAGTCTCCAGCACCTTGAAGCCGGCCTCCTGCGCCAGCGCCTCCAGCTCTGCCAGGCTGAAATGATGCACATAGCGCAGGCCTTCCCCCCCATGTCGCCAGTCCAGCAAATAATCCCCTGGCTCCACATCCGAATCGCTTAAACCGACCCTCTCCCAGCTCTGGATGCGTCGGCTCAGGCGAACGCTGTTCAAAAATTGCCATTCCGAATGATAAAAATGCCCCTGGGGGTGGAGCAAACGGCGCACGGTGCGCAAGAGGCGCAAACGAAGCTCATGGCTGGGAATATGATGGAGGACGGCAAAGGCCACGATCACATCGAACGGGGCAGCTCGCGCCACCTGCTCTTCCCATGTTTCCGGCCGCGTGAGATCGGCCTGCAGGAAGAGCGCCCCATATCCGGCAGGCTGGCGAGCCGCTTCCGCCAGCACGGCAGGGCTGAAATCCAGCCCCAGGTATCCGCCTCGATGCCCGAGACGGGCCAGCTCACGCGCCAGTTGTCCCCCGCCGCATCCCAGGTCGAGAAGGCGATCGGTCAGCTTCCATCTTCGGAGTAACTGCGCCACCCCTGGCTGTACGCGGCGACGCGTGCTCGCGAAAGCATCCCCGAACTCCTGGTAAAATTGACGATTAATGGCAATCAACCGCTGAACAACCTCAGGTCTCACGATGGCGAATTATACGATAGAAATTCTGGAACGACAGCGTCTGTGGCGCGAGCGTAAAGCGCTGACCGAAGCGAAACGTCAGGCAGCCCGTAACGCCTTGCAACGCATTCAGCAAGGCGAGGACGTGATGCGCGCGCTGCGCGCCTTTCCCCTGCCCGATGGTAGCTTCCTGAGCAAGGCCGATCTGATCGCCGTTTATCATGAGATGGTGGCGCGCGGCGAATGGCCCGCCGATGAGGCGCTGCTCGAACGCCTGCGACTGAAACCCGTGCGCACGCTCTCCGGCGTGACCACGGTGACTGTGCTCACAAAGCCGTATCCCTGCCCCGGCAAGTGCATCTTCTGCCCCACCGATGTACGCATGCCCAAATCCTATCTCCCCGATGAGCCGGGCGCCATGCGTGGCCTGGAGCATGGTTTTGATCCCTACGCGCAGGTGCGGGCGCGCCTGGAAGCCCTGCGCATGACCGGACACCCCACCGAGAAGATCGAATTGCTGATTCTGGGCGGCACCTGGAGCGCTTACCGTCGCGATTATCAGGCCTGGTTTGTGCGGCGATGCTTTGAGGCGTTGAACGAGGAGGGCGATCCTGCCGAACCCGATCCGACGGTCAACCATCCGCCGCAGCCCGTTGACCTTGCGACTTTGCAGGCCGTCCAGCAACGGAATGAGACGGCGCCCCATCGCAACGTGGGGCTGGTGATCGAAACCCGCCCGGATGAGATCACCGCGGAAGAAATTCGCTGGCTGCGCACCCTGGGCGTGACCAAAGTCCAGCTGGGAGCGCAGAGCCTGGATGACCGCATTCTGGCCCTGAATCAACGCGGCCATGATGTGGAGACCACGCGCCGCGCCGTGCGCCTGCTGCGCGCCGCCGGCTTCAAAATCGTACTCCACTGGATGCCCAACCTGCTCGGCGCCACCCCGGAAAGCGATAGAGAAGATTTTGCCCGCCTGTGGCAGGGGCTGTGTCCGGACGAAATCAAAATCTATCCCACGCAATTGTTGCAAAACACCGAACTCTATACCTTCTGGCAGCGTGGGGAATATCAACCCTATACCACGGAGCAACTGATTGACCTGCTGGCCACAGTCAAGGCCACCATTCCGCCCTATTGTCGCGTCAATCGGGTGATTCGCGATATTCCTTCCACGCACGTCGTGGCCGGGAATCGGCGCACCAGCCTGCGGCAGGATGTCCTGCGGGAGATGGAGCGACGCGGTCAGCGTTGTCGTTGTATCCGTTGTCGCGAAGTGCGCGAAGAGCCGGTGCAGCCGCAGGTGCTGGAATTCCAGGATTTGACGTATCCTGCCGATGGCGCTGAGGAGCATTTCCTTTCCTTCGTCACCCCCCAGGATCGCCTGGCGGGCTTCCTGAGGCTTTCCCTGCCCCAGGAAAACGCTGCGGATTTGGGGATCGCCGATCTCGCAGGCGCAGCCCTGATTCGCGAGGTGCATGTTTACGGGCAATCTCTGCCGGTCGGAGCGGAACGGCAGGGGGCCGCGCAACACATCGGGCTGGGCACGCGGCTGCTCCAGGAAGCGGAAGCGCTGGCACGCGCCCGCGGCTATCAGCGTCTGGCGGTGATCGCCGCGGTGGGCACGCGGCGCTACTACCTGGAACGCGGCTTCTACCGTGGATCGCTTTACCTGCTCAAGGACCTGTGATGGACTTACTCACCCTGTTCTGGATTTTCCTGAAAGTCAATCTGCTCAGCGTCTCTGGCCTGGCCTCCATCGGATTGCTGCACCACGAAGTGGTGGGGAGATGGTTGAGCGATGAACAATTCACCCAGGCGGTATCGTTTGCCAGTATTCTGCCAGGGAGCGATGCGCTGCAACTGGCGATGTTTATCGGCATACGAGCGCATGGCATCGCCGGTGCGTGGATCGCCCTGCTGGGATCGCTCCTGCCTCCCACGGTGCTCATGTTGGGGGTCGTTTTGCTGCTCTATCGCCTGCGTCGGGAAGCCTGGATCAGTAGCTTTGTCGAGGGACTGACGCCGGCTGTGGCCGTGCTGATGCTCTCGGTCGCCTGGAAATTGCTACAACCCGCTCTCAGCCTGGACTGGCGCGTGATCCTGCTCGCTCTGGGGAGCTGGCTGGCATTGCGAAGCAACCTGCCGCCGGCCGCCGTGCTGCTCGCTTCGGGCCTGGCGGGCATTCTCCTCTACCGGTGAAGATGACACCCCCTGCCACATCTCCTTTTCGCCTCTGGACGCGCCTGTTCTGGACGTTCCTGAAGGTGAACCTGATGACCTCTTCTGGCCCGGCCTCGGTGGGGTTTATCTACAGGGAGGTGGTGGGCAAAATGATGGAGGAAGAACGCTTCATCGAAGCGGTGGGATTTTCCAACGTGGTACCCGGCAGCGAAGCGCTGAAGCTCGCCATGTTCATCGGCTACTCGGCAGGAGGGATGGGCGGCGCCATCGCCGCGCTGATGGGCGCCATCCTGCCCCCGACGGTCAGTATGCTCCTCGTTGCCCTGGCGGTGCAGCAATTTCAAGATACGCCCTGGATGCGAGGCTTCACACGAGGCATTGCGCCTGCCCTGGCCATCCTGATCGCCATGGCAGCCTGGAAAGTCTTCCACAATGGCAGGCGCATCCGCAAACGCGCCGTGCTGCTGGCGCTGCTGTGTCTGCTGGCGCTCCTGATCGGGTTTCCTCCCGGTCTGGTCGTGCTGCTGGCAGGCATAAGCGGAATCTGGCTCTTTCGGTGAGGGTATGCTCACGATCTCTGTTTACACCAACGGTCATCCAGCCAGCTGGCCTGCCATCCAGTATGCGGCTCATCTGGCCGCGAGCACCTCGCGCTCCCTGCGATTGATCGCTGTGGACGAACGCTCTGCCGGCCATGCCGGGGCAATCCCACTTCCGAGTATGCTGGAGAAGGCCCAGACCCTCTGCGAGGAATTCCACCTTGCGCTGGAGAGCGAAATCGAACGCGGACAGGCAGAAGAGGTGATTCCCCAGAAAGTCAATCAGGCGCCGCAAGGCCTGCACGTGCTGGGGCCATTGGGGCGTCCGCCTTTACGTCGCCTGATCTGGGGACGCTCCTTTCGCCACATCATGGCGAAGGCCGTGGGGCCGTTGCTTTACGTCCCGCGCTTTTTATGGCCGCCGCGGGAAATCCTGATCTGCGTGGGTGGGATCGGCTATGAAGTCACAGCGGAAAAACTCGGCCTGGATCTGGCACAACATCTTCAAGCGAATGTGACCCTGCTCACGGTGATCCCTCCCGCCGATCTGGACTATCCCCTGGTGCATGAGATCCAGGAACACGAACGCGATCTGTGGGAAACGAACACCCCTCTGGGGCGAGCGCTGCGCCGCGGCCTGGAACAGGCTGCCGCCCGTGGGATTCAGGCCACCGTGCAC
This sequence comes from Chloroflexota bacterium, assembly GCA_017743695.1. GTDB lineage: Bacteria > Chloroflexota > Anaerolineae > Anaerolineales > Villigracilaceae > 630D-37. Next base: position 4,575 of record JAGHYK010000007.1, on the reverse strand, counting down.
GTGCGCCACGGGGAGGTCATCGAGCAAATCCTGAGCGAAATTCGGGAGCGCCAGCCTCAACTGGTATGTATGGGATCGCCGTTCAGCAGTCACAGTTTGCGGCACTACTACATGCCCAATGTCACGGCTGAGATCGCCGAAAGCGGGATTGTGCCTGTGCTCACCGCCCGTTATCGGGAGTAACCATGCCGCAGATTCTCTATCTCTACGGTAACGACGACTACGCGCTCCAGGAACACCTGCGCGCCCTGACAGCAGACCTGGGAGATGCAACCACCAGGGAACTGAACCTGACGCGGCTGGAGGCGCGCGAGGCTTCCGAGGCCGAACTGTACCAGGCGCTTCATGCCATTCCGTTTCTGGCAGAGCGGCGCCTGGTGTGGCTGGCAAATCCTTCGGCGCGCTTCAACACCGCGGCCTCCCAGGAAAAGTTCCTGCGCCTGCTGGAGGGCATCCCTGAGACGACGGAACTGGTACTCTACGAAATCGCCGAGCCGAAAGAAATGGAGCGTCACTGGCTGTTGCGCTGGATCGAAAAGCACCCGCAGCAGGCGGCAGCGCAGGCCTTTTGGCGCCCGCGCCCGCGAGAAATGGCACAATGGATCGCATCCGAGGTAAAACGTCAGGGGGGAAAAATAGAGCCTGCTGCCGCCGCTCGCCTTGCCGAAATGATCGGCGTGGACACTCGTCAGGCGGCCCAGGAAATTGCCAAGCTCCTCGCCTACGTGGGATGGGAGCGGGCAATCACGCTCCAGGATGTGCAGGCCGTATGCGTCGTGAGCGCGGAGGAAAACCTCTTTGAGTTCGTAGATGCCCTGGCGCAAAAACAGGCCCGACGCGCCCAGCGCTTGCTGCATCGGCTGTTAGAAAGCGAGGAAGAATTCGCCTTATGGGGCATGGTCATTCGCCAGTTCCGCCTCCTGCTCCAGGGGCGCGAAATCCTGGATGAAGGCGGTGACGCATCGAAAATCTCCGAACTGCTCCAGCTCCATCCCTTTGTGGCTGAAAAAATTGCCCTCCAGGCGCGCGCCTTTCCGCTCAAAAGCCTGGAGGCCATCTATCAACGTCTGGTGGAGATAGATGAGGCGGTAAAAACCGGTCAGTTCCCCCTTGACCTTGCCCTGGACATGCTGGTCATGGAATGGTGTCAACGCGCATAGCGATATGCGACCCGTGTCAGGGGCGATTAAAGACCGCCGGCAGCGATTCGTTCCACGCGTCGATGAAGAAGCCTATACGGCCACCTTTTCTTCCTCTTCTTCCAGGTACAGCATTTCGCTATCGTCGTCATAGCCAAACAGCTCGGCATAACGTCCCCAGCGAACGGCAATCTCCAGTTGCTTTTCCGCTTCTGCAGGTGGAAAATCAAGCTCCAGGGCAGCCTGGATAACCTCCCAGCGCAGACGATGGCGTTCCGCAGACTGGAGCAGACTGAGCAACCAGCGGAAGAAAGGCAAACGGCGCAGGCGGGTAGCGAACAGTTGTTTGCGCAGTTGAATGCTCCCATCCGCAAAGGTTTCACCGAGAGGGGTGAGCACAATATCACCCTGGGAAACGGTCGCAAAACCGAGCATTTCTGCGGCTTCGGTCAGGCGCAAAATATGATCCGAATCCACTTTGAGTTCTTCGACCAGATGATAAAGGTCCGCGCGGTCATCCGGTTCGGCAGCCACTGTCTCAAGCAAGCCGGCCAGATCGCCCAGGGTAATGTCCGGTAGCGTGCGCTTGCGCCCCGGTTCGCCTGGCGCCACGCCCAGCTCAATGGGCTCGGGTTCGGTCTGCCCGGCCAGGGTGGCATAAACCTGGTCAACGCGCGCAATAAATTCGGGCGATTTGCGCTGGCGCGGATGGGGTAGATCAATGGTGACTTCGGCGACAACTCGCCCCGGCTGCTTATCCATCACAATAATACGGTCGGCCAGCAGCACCGCCTCTTCGATGTTGTGCGTGACCATCAGGATTGCCTTCGTGGGAATATCTCCCGCCAGCCAGAGCTCAAGCAACTCCCCCCGCAGCGCTTCTGCAGAAAGCACATCCAGCGACGAAAACGGCTCATCCAGGCATAGTAACTCTGGCTCCACCGCCATCGCGCGCGCAAAGCCCACTTTCTGACGCATTCCGCCGGAAAGCTCGCGTGGATACGCATTCTCAAAACCATCCAACCCCACCTTGTCCAGCAGCGCCTCGGCACGTTGGGCGCGTTCCGGATAAGGCACGCCGCGCGCCTTCAAAGCCAGCTCCACATTTTGTTGCACCGTCAGCCAGGGAAAAAGGGCAAAAGTCTGGAAGACGATGGTGGCATAAGGATTTACATCGGTGATCAGGTTATCCCGATAAATCACAAGCCCATAGGTGGGGCGAGCCAGCCCGGTGATAATGCGCAAGAGGGTACTCTTGCCACAGCCCGCAGGCCCAAGCAAGGCGACAAATTCCCCTTCGCGCAGTTGTAAATTCACACTCTGGACAGCCGTGAAGCGGCGCGCGCCGCGCCCATATACCATGCTTACATTGCGAAGTTCCAGCAGCGTATTTGCCATGAGGCTACTCCATGCGATAATTTTCTTCAGCCAGCTGGTACAGACGTCGCCAGAACAGGCGGTTGATCAACACCACCGCCAGGATCATGCTCACGGTAGCGACGAATAGCAGACGATAATCTCCGCTCTCCGTTGCGCTGGCGATCAGTGCGCCAATGCCAGTCACCTGCAACGTCTTCCCACCGAGCTGAATATACTCTGCGACGATACTCGCATTCCAGGCCCCGCCAGAAGCCGTAATCGAACCGGTGACGATGTAAGGGAAGAGCGCCGGCAAGATCAATTTTTGCCAGCGGTCCCAGCCCTGAAGCCGCATCAACGCAGCGGTATATTTCAGGTCCTGCGGGATGGCGGCTGCGCCGGCAATGACGTTGAAAAGCAAATACCACTGGGATCCCATCAGCATCAAAAGCACCGAGGCGACATTCAAACCACCGGGGAGGGAGACCAGGAAGGCGACCAGGAGCGGGAAAAGCGCCGTCGCCGGAATCGAGGCCAGGAGCTGAACCACAGGCTGCAACCAGGCTGCCAGGCGAGGCTGGAAACCAATCGCCACGCCCAGCGGAATCGTCCACAGAAGAGCAGCCAGAAGCGCAACGACCACCCGTGTCAGCGTCGCCAGCAACCCCAGGAAAATCTGCCCCCACATGAAGAGCGGCACCTGGAAGACCTCCTGCAACACTTTCCAGCCGCCCCAGCCAGCGACGGCTATCAGCACCAGCAAAAGCAACCCCTCAAGGAAGCCAATGCCGCTTTCGGCCTCTTGCGCAGCGTAGCGTAGAGAGAGATGGCGAACGGTCCAGAGGTCCAAACGCTCCGCCAAAGGGGAAAGGATTTTCTCCCATATCCAGCGCGTCAGCCTCGCTTCCGACCAGAGATCATAAAACCAGGAGGTGGGGGGATTATCGCTTTCAACCATTTCGAGCTTGAAGCGATCTCCCCAGGCCAGAAGCGGACGCCAGACAAGCTGATCCATCAGCAGAATCACGAGGAGCAACGTGCCCAATCCCCAAAAGAGCGCCCGAAAATTCCCCTGCAGGGCTGCCATTTGAAGATAAGCACCCAGCCCCGGCAGGTGGAATTCCCGCTGTCCGACTGTGAAAATCTCTGCCGCCATTAAGAAGAACCAGCCTCCTGCCCAGGACATCATGCTGTTCCAGATCAGGGAAATGGCCGCGAAAGGCAGTTCCAGAAACTTGAAGCGCAGCCAGGAATTCAAGCGAAAGATGGCGGAGGCCTCACACAGTTCTTTGGGGATGGTGGTCAAGGCCTGATACCAGGCATAGGTCATGTTCCAGGCCTGGCTGGTGAAAATCAACACAATGGCAGAAAGTTCGGTGGCCACACGCTGCGGCAGGATGGCGCTGAGACCGATCAGAACGACGGGCAGAAAGGAAAGAATGGGGACGCTCTGAAGCACATCCAGCAGGGGCAACAGTACCCTCTCCGCACGACGATTATAGGCCGCCCACCTTCCGTAAAAGAGGGTGAAAGCGAATGAAAGCGCATAGGCAGCGAACATGCGCCCTATCGAATACAGGGTATAGAGGGGCAAAACGCCCATGTCCAGAGAGATAGAGGCCTCGCCTGGCGACGGGCGGGTGAAATGAACGGCGAGCGTCAAAGCACCATAGAGCAATGCGATCAGCAGCAGTAAAATCAGCGCATCGCCCCAGGTAAAGCGTCGCTGCATGGGAGGGGTGGATTGAAAGATCGGGGTTGCCTGCATACGCCTAATTTTACTCCAGGAAGGTGAAGAGAGGGTAGAGGGAGAAACCGCAGACCACAGACGGCAGGATGGACGGTAGAACGCGGACGGTAGACATTAGATGGCTCGCAGACGGCGGGCCGTGGGAGGAACGATGGACGATGGACGGTAGACGGTGGACGGCAGACCGCGTAGCACGGGCTTTCCGGCCTCCGGAGCAAACCCGTCAATCTATGCAGAAGGGCGGTACAAAATTTTTCTTTGCGCCTTGCGCTCTTGTGTGGCAGATCATGAGGCCCTTATTTTCTTTCCCCCTGGATGGCCAGTTCC
>JAGHYK010000107.1 GCA_017743695.1 Chloroflexota bacterium | reverse complement strand
AACTATGGTTTTAACTGCAACTTGCCTTATAACCGCCTGTAGCTTGCAAATATCAAAAACGCGCTGCAATCCCTGCCACTTACTATCTAAACCGCAAACTCTTGATTTGATTATACATCCACTTTTCAGAATGTCAACACTCTCTTCGCTTGCGCCCTGCTGCAATTACGCAATCCGGCGAATATCCTTCACATTCAACTGAAAACTTCGCTGGCCATTGTACTCGTTGATCTCCAGCGTATAGAGCATATCCACCCTGCTGCCAGAGGCGAGCTCCCCTGCCAGCGATCCCAGGCGAAAGCCGATCCCATCCCACACCAGGCCACGTTCGTCCTCCAGGGTGAGTTTCAGATGCTCTCCCCCGCTACCAACGGCCCGCGCCTGACGCACGCGCACACCTCGCGAGACAAAGGTGGCCTCAGGATTGCCATAACCAACCGGCTGCAGATACTGGATTTGTTTCCAGACCTCCACCCCCATACTGCTGAGCGGAATTTCCACATCCGCCCACAGGGTGGGGCGCAAATCTTTCCCTGCCAGAGCTTCTGCCGCCAGTAACTCCATGCGCTCCATGAATTCGGGCAGATTTCGATTCGGTACTGTAAAACCAGCCGCCGCTGCATGTCCCCCATAATGCAGCAGCAAATCGGCGCATTGATCCAGAGCCTGGGTGATGTGGAATTCCGGGATGGAGCGGCAGGAGCCGCGGGTGGTCTCCGCATCCTGACGCGCCACAATCGCCGGCCGATAGTGACGCTCGCTCAGGCGGGCTGCAGCCAGCCCCACCACCCCGACGTTGAACTCCGGATGGACGGCGAAAAGCAACGGAGGCACTTCGCCGCCGGCCCGTTCCAGCGCGAGGCGCTCCGCCTCGGCCTGAATGCTGCGCGTCAACGCCTGACGCTGGCGATTCTGGGACTCCAGTCGCTGCGCAAGCAGGCCGGCCTGGAAGACATCGCGACTGAGCAACAGCTGAAGCGCATCCAGCGCCGATTCCAGGCGCCCGGCCGCGTTCAGGCGCGGCCCCAGGATATAGCCAATATCCGTGGCGGTGACGGATGCCAGGTTCAATCCGGCCAGCTTCGCCAGCGAGAGCAGACCGGGACGCGCCGTATTCCGCAGTTCCTTCAGGCCGGCACGCACCAGCCCCCGGTTCTCCCCATGCAAAGGCGCCAGATCGGCAACAGTGCCCAGGGCCACCAGCTCTAACAAGGGCAGGGTACGGAGAACGGAGACCTCCCCACCCCGCGAAACGGCGTGGAGACGCTCGGCCAGGGCTTGCGTTAGCTTCCATGCCAGCCCCACCCCCGCCAGATGTTTTTCCGGATACGGATCGTCAGCCCGCTTTGGATTGATCACCGCCAGCGCAGGAGGCATCCACTCCCCCCCATGCAACGGGGAGGGGGTCTCTACCCCATGTAACGGGGAGGGGGTGTGAGGATGGTGATGATCGGTAATGATCAAATCCAGACCGATAGAGCGAGCAAATTCGGCCTCCTGGAGCGAGCGGATGCCACAATCCACGCTGATCACCAGTTCAGCGCCGGCCTCTTTAAGCTCACGCAAGGCCTCCACGTTCAGGCCATATCCCTCCTCAAAGCGGTTCGGGATATAGCTCTCGACCTGCATTCCCAACGCCTGGAAGGCCTCCACCAGGAGCGCGGTCGCCGTCACGCCGTCCACATCGTAATCGCCGTAGACGATCACCTTTTGCTGATGGCGCAGGGCGAACAGGATGCGGTCTACCGCGGCCTCCGTGTCCAGCGGATAGCCATCGAAGGCGGGCGGTGGATTGAGAAAAGCGCGCGCCGCGGCCTCGGTCGCATAACCGCGGTTGAACAGGAGCTGGCGCAACGGGAAAGGAAACGCCGCAAGCTCCCGTTCGGCCTCAGCAGTGAGTGGTGCAGCGATCTGCCAGTGCTTGAGCATTTCAGGTCCGGGTCAGGGTAACAAGAACCAGGGGACGGCGACGCGTCTCGTTATAAAGATAGGATTTCACCGCCGCCTCGATGTCCTTCGGATTGTCCAGGCCGCCGCCATGGATCAGGTTGGTGATGCGTTTGCGCACCTCCGGCAGAATGCGCTCGGCATCCTCCGGCGAGATAAAGCCACGGGTGATGATCTCCGGCTCGTGGAGCAGGCGACCGCTGTACCTGTCAATGTTCAGGTCAATCAGGAAAATTCCGCCGCGCGCCAGTTGCTCACGCTCACGCACCACCCCGTGATCGATCTCGCCAATGCTTTCGCCATCTACGAAGACATAGCCGCCCGGAATGCGCTCCGCAAGCTGAACCTGTCCATCCATCAGCTCCACAACCTGGCCATTTTCGACCACCACGACGTTCTCCGGAGGGATGCCCACTTCCACCGCGAGCGCCGCATGACGCTTAAGCTGGCGCAGTTCGCCGTGAATGGGCATGAAATATCGCGGGCGCACCAGGTTGATCAGCAGTTTTTGCTCCTCCTGGCTGGCATGGCCAGAAACGTGCACCGGCGCAATCGCATCATAGATGACCTCCACCCCACGGCGGAAGAGGCGGTTAATCGTGCGGCTGATAGCTTCCTCGTTGCCAGGAATCGGATGGGAGGAAAGGACAACCGTATCTCCTGGCTTAAGGTCGAACTGGCGGTTGGTGCCCGTTGCCAGGCGCCCAATGATCGAGGAGGGTTCCCCTTGTGAGCCGGTACACATGATCACGACCTGGTGATCGGGCAAATTCAAAGCCTGCTCCAGGGGCACGATCAAGGCATCTGGGAGCTTGAGATACCCCAGGCGGCGGGCAATCTTGACGTTATCCACCATGCTCGTGCCGGCAAAGGCCATCTTCCGCCCGAAGCGCAGGGCAATATCGGCCACCTGCTGCACGCGCGAGATGAGCGAAGCGAAAGTCGCCACGATAATCCGCCCGCGTGCCTGAGCGAAGACGCGTTCAAACGCCGATTCGATCACCTTCTCCGAAGGTGTCCAACCAGGACGTTCGGCATTCGTTGAATCCGAAAGCAACAGGTCCACGTTTCGCCGCCCGAACTCGGCGAGTTTGGCGTAATCCGTTGGCCAGCCATCCACCGGTGTTTGATCGAATTTGAAATCGCCCATATGTACCACCAGACCGGACGGAGAAGTAATCCCCAGCCCAATCGCATCCGGGATGGAATGGCTGACATGGAACGTCTCGATCAGGAACGCCCCAACCCTGAAAGAATCCCCGGCCTGGATGGTGATCAATTGCGCCTTGTTGGCCATGCCGTTGCGGGCGAGCTTCCCCTCGATCAACCCGCGGGTCAGCGGTGTGGCGTAGACCGGCGCCGGGATACGCTGGAGCACGTGGTGAATGGCGCCGATATGGTCTTCGTGTCCGTGGGTGATGAGAATCCCTTTCACCCGTTGAGGCTTATCCAGCAGATACTGAAAATCCGGGATAATGTAGTCTATCCCCAACATGTCATTTTCCGGGAACATGATCCCGGCATCTACCACCAGGATGTCCTCCCCATACTCATAAGCGGTCATATTTTTCCCAACTTCCCCGGCGCCTCCCAGGGGAATAATGCGCAACTTTTCTTTTTTCTTACTTCTTCTGCTCATATGAGCAAATAACCTCCACAAGGATAAGTCTTTTTTTTAGTCATCTACTGCAAAGAAAGCCCGTAACGATTCAGCCATGTCATTGCGAGCCGTTTTCTGGCGAAGCAATCTCCCATTTATCAGGCCAGATTGACCGCCTGGGGATTGCTTCGTCGCAAAGAGCGCTCCTTGCAATGACAAACACAACAGTTTTGACGCAAGACTGAACCGTTACGAAAGCCCGTAATTGCTCAGTCCTGCATCTGACACGGCTCACCCCCACCCCGTTTGACAGGAAGAGGGTATCCTGCTGCCGTTCGCAGTCTCTATCTGCGGTTTGTCGTCTGCGCTCCCCATTCGCTTAATTCGTTCCCCTGTTCGTTGACGTCCCCTCACGGCGGCGGCAAGTAGTTCCAGGGATTGACCTTGGCGGAGCTGGAGATAATCTCGAAGTGCAGGTGAGGGCCGGAGGAGCGACCCGTGGTGCCGATCGCGCCGATCACATCTCCCTGCCCCACGCTTTGCCCACAGACAACGTTCAGGGCGCTCAGGTGGGCGTATAGCGTCTGAAACCCGTTGCCGTGATCAATGATGATCATGTTGCCATAGCCCCAATCGTTCCAGCCGGCATAGACGATCACCCCGGCGTCGGAGGCATAGACCGCCTCCCCCTGATTGCCAGCAATGTCAATCCCGTAGTGATTCGTTTCCGGGGAATAGTCATAGCCGGAGAGGTAATGTTTGTTTGCTGGCCAGATGAAGGTACCAAAACCGACTGCGCCGCCGTTGACCGGACCACATGCGCCAGGGCCGAGGGCGCGGGCAATGGCCGGGTTCTGTCGCGTGACGCCAATCGGCGCGCTCCAGGAGACAAATTCGCGCCGGCCGCCGGGGATCACCAGCCATGTTCCGGGCTTGATGTTGGGATGTGCATAATCCCCAATCGTGTTCGGGTCGAGATGGTTTGCGGGGAAATTGATAATATCTTCGGGCTTGACCCCGAAAAAGCGCGCCACACCGTTCAGGCCATCCCCTTCCTGCCACTGATAATATGTGCCATCCACCGGCAGGATGTTCAACTCCTGTCCCGGTCGCAGGCTGTGCGGATTGTCCAGCAGGGTGTAGTAATTGGCCCAGAGGATCGTCTGTGGCTTCAGGCCAAATTTTTCGGCGATCCCAAACACCGTATCGCCCGGTTGCACGACATACTTCACCACTTCCTGGCGGGGACGGTTCGGGATGATGGTATGCAGGGAAGTCTGGCGCACCAGACCCCGAGCCGACTGCTGTGTCAGGAGCGGGGGCAGGGAGAGCGAAGCCTGCTGCTGAAGCTGCACCACCTGTTTCTGCTGCTCCGCTGTGCGAGCCTGTATCACCCGATGGTAGAAGTTCTGCAAGAAAAGCGTGCTCAGGAAGAGTGCCGCGAAAGCCGTCAGACCCAAGAGCGCGCGAAAGATGCTTTCTCCCATTCCCCACTGGAGGATCATATCCCACCAGCGGGAAAGGAGAGAGTGTTCAGAGGTTGGGTGTCCGTGAGGGTTTTCCATAGAGTCCTTCGTCATATCGCTGCGTCGTTGCGCAAGGATCAGGGAAACGTCCGTTGTAGCCAGGGGATCGGATTGACCTGAACGCCATTCACCCAAAGTTCCCAATGCAAGTGGGCGCCGGTCACGCGGCCCGTATCGCCGACGACCCCAATGATCTGCCCCGGCGTCACCTTATCGCCGGGCTGCACATAGATCTGCGCCTGGTGAAAGTATCCTGTATAGATGCCCCACCCATGATGGATGAAAGTGACATTGCCGCGAACATTGAGCGTGCCGGTATAAACCACCACGCCGGCTGCCGGGGCTGCGATGCTCAGTCCCGCTCCACCGCAAAAATCCACGCCACTGTGAAACGAATAGAACACCGTTTCAGGATTGTTCTGGGCACGATACTCACGACGATTGCCAAACCGCGAGGTAAAGCATTCAGGCTCCGGGAAGAGGGCAGCCGGGCTTTGAAAGGTACCCTCCCAGAGTCGCTCCGGCGTGACCGGAGCCGTGATCTGGAGCACCTGCTGCCATTCGGCATCCATGACCTTCGGATCAATCGTCGTCTCATCCTTGACGTAGAGCACCGGGTCCTGGGGGTAGCCTCCATCCCCGATCAGGATTTTCTGCTCAAAGGTTTGCGATCCCTCTGCCGCCCTGGCCTCGATGTGCAGCGGATAGAGTCCCGGCTCCAGCATCGCATGAATGCCCTGTAACGCCACCCAGGTCTGATCGGGGAGTGGGAAGAAATGTAGCTCATAATCACCCAGCCGGCCAGCGGGCGTAAAACCCGGCGCAAGCTTGATTTTGATCTCCACGGTATCCCCTTGAAGGGGCGGCAAAGGTTCCAGGGAGGCGCTGAGGAACGAGGGCGGCAAAATCTGTAAAGGAGCCTCGCGGGTTTCGGAAGAGGGCACAAAACAGGTTTCCCCTGGCAGCATGGTTTCGGGGCGCGCGGCGTTGTTCAAGTCCAGGAGCGACCACGGATTGATCCCCTGGCGCACCGCCGCTTCCAGCCAGGATTCGCCGGGGCGCAGGATCAGCGCAGCGGGCGGGGTCTTCTCAATCGCCTCCTGCAGCACAATCAAAGTCTGCCCGATGTAAATCTGATCCGGCGAGATCAGGCGATTGACGCGCCGCAGCGGGGCGGAATCCATGTGGTATTGCCGGGCAAGGGTTTCAAACGTCATGCCCGGCTGGACAGGGAGCGTGGTCAGAGTACCTGCGAGATCGAGGCCCGGCAGGATCAATCGCTGGCCCACCTGCAGGAAATTGGGGTTGGCGAGACCGTTGGCGCTGATGATGGATTGGGGAGAAAGGCGAAAACGTTCGGCAATGCTGGAAAGGGTGTCCCCCGGCTGCACGATATAAACAGCCGTGCCTCCCTGTGCCTGAACAGGGAGGAGCGGGAAAAGCGAAAGCAGAACCAGGAAGAGCAACAATCGCTTAAGCGTCATGCAAAACGATGCTTTCACCAGCGTTGAGAAGCAAGAAATAGGCCGGATGTAGCTCTAAAACGTAGCGTGCCGGCTGACGGGGAAAATAGGCCGGCCGCCAGGGCTGAGCCAGCACTTTATCCACCACCCGGAGCTGGGTATCCAACCAGAACACCGCCAGCGGAAACGGTACAAACAACATGTGAATCGCACTCGCCAGCCGACCATCCTGGGGTTGCACAAGGAGCAGGCCCTCTTCGACATCCAGGGAGCGGCGGAACATCAGGCCACGAAGCTGACAGAGGAAACTATCACAATAGCGAACGCGCGGGGAAATGGAAAAGGGTCGTTGAGCGTTTTGAACGAAGACGTAACGAGACATAGATTTTCAAGCAGCACGACGAGCAAGCACTTTTTCTACACTTGCCAGAAGTTCCTGGGGGCTGAAAGGTTTGACAATGTAATCATCCACTCTGGCGATCTGGAGTCCGATCAGGCGATCAATACTCTGGGCGCGCGCAGTGACCACGATGACCGGTATGTGCGCTGTGCGCGCATCGGCTTTCAGGCGTTGATAGACAGCCCAGCCATCCATATCCGGCATCATGAGATCGAGCAGGATCAGATCGGGCAACGGATCCTGAGCCAGAATCTGCAAGGCTTCTGCACCGCCTGTTGCGCCTTGCACCTCTATCCCCCTGCGCTGGAGAATGAGGCGGATCAGATCGATCATTTCAGGATCGTCTTCGATGCAAAGGGCACGCGCTTGAGTTGCTTCTGAACTCATACTTCAATTTGCCCATGGACAAAGGAGCCGAACAGGCCCGGTCTTTGGATGCCCAGGTTCCTGATCTGGCCCTGGTGCTCTTGAATAAGAGATACGATATGCGCTTTTGTTTGTATGCTCACTTTGTTTACCCGTTTCAGCACCAGGCACTACAGACATTGCTTGCTCACGCCATCCCGTCTGCCCACCCCATGGCGCCGAGTTGGCTGCAGCAAGGGGGCAGGTGCCTCCGCCGACCTGGCCGCTTCATATTCCGCGAATTCCGCAGGCCGCACAATGTCAATTTTGCGAAACTTAAGAACATTGGTGTCGAGCACAACTCTCATGAAACACGCTCAAAGACATCCTGATCGGTGTAAATGCCTTGCTCCTGTGCCTTGGGAACCATCCGTTCCCGCAGCAATCGGAACTGGTGAGCAAAGAGGTATTCTTCGATGGCCTTGATAACCAGTTCGTTAAGCGAGGCGCCTTCTCTTCGCCTCATCTCATCCAGCGGCCCGCGCTTCAGCCACCGCGAAGCGAGCACAGCGAGCGAAGCGGTCGGCCGGAAGCGCATGTTGGGCGGGCTTTTTCTCTTTTTTTGTTACTCACAACAATTTCAAGAAATCATCCACCTCCAGTCGTGCTTGCTTCAAAATATGTGCCAATGTAGAGCGTTTGACTGGACGATGGGCAGGTACCGTTATCTTGAGCACTTCGCTCCCTATGCGTTTCTGTAACCGAATGTGACTGCCGCGCTGACGTACCACAGTCCACCCGTCTCTTTGCAAGGCATGAATGATTTGCTGATACGGCAGACTGGGCACTTTCACAATTCAATCTCCTGCACCAGCGCGGTCTCATCAATGACCAGATCATCTTCCACTGGCTCAAGATATAGTTCGATCGCCTCTTGGATATTTCTCAAGGCTTCTTCTACTGTCTCTCCTTCGCTAATACAACCAGGCAAAGACGGGACGTAAACAGTGTACCCACCTTCGTCGCTTGCCTCAAGTACAACTTTGAAGCGCATAATTCCTCTCCTTACGAACT